>DATMJH010000419.1:0-2888 GCA_035554015.1 Mycobacteriales bacterium | reverse complement strand
GAAGCGGGTCAGCGTGTTCATCGCGCCGTTCGCGGTGAACACGCTGACCCGCTTCCTCGCCTTCGCGCTGCTCGCGGTCAGCCTCGACCTGCTGGTCGGGGTCACCGGCCTGCCGTCGCTCGGGCATGCCGCCTACTTCGGTGCCGGTGCCTACGCGGCGGGGTGGGTGTCGCTCAACGTGACGGCCGAGGTGCCGGTGCCGCTGCTCGCGGGCATGGCCGTCGGCGCGCTCGCCGCGGCGGCGAGCGGTTGGGTCACGGTGCGCACGCACGGCGTCTTCTTCCTGATGCTGACCCTCGCCGTCGGCGAGCTGCTGGCACAGGTCGCGCAGACGTGGGACTCCGTGACCGGCGGCGCGAACGGGCTGTTCGGGATCCCGGTCCCGAGCCTGGGCGGCCGGCCGCTGACCAGCGTCGGGTACGTCTACTGGTACGCGCTGGCGGTGTTCGTCGTCGGCTTCGTCACGGTCTGGCTGGTCGCCCGGTCGCCGTTCGGCGCCGCGCTGCGCGGCATCCGGGACAACGAGCCGCGGATGCGCGCGCTGGGCTACCCCACCGCGCTCTACAAGTACGGCGTGTTCGTCCTCGCCGGTGGCGTCGCCGGGATGGCGGGCGCGCTGCTCGCCGCGCAGGCGCGCCTCGTGACCCCGGCCGACGTGGGCTTCACGACCTCCGCGATCGTCCTGCTCGCCGTGATCATCGGCGGCGCCGGCTCGCTCTGGGGGGCCGCCCTGGGCGCCGCGCTCGTCATCGGCATCCGCGACTTCCTCGGCCCGACCCTCGACGGGCACGGCGAGCTGCTGCTCGGCATCGTGTTCGTCGCGGTCGTCTACCTGCTGCCGAAGGGGGCGGCCGGGCTCGCGCGGATCGGCCGGGGGAGGAGCCGAGCGTGAGCGTCCCCGTGCTGTCCTGCACCGGCCTGAGCCGGGCGTTCGGCGCGCTCAAGGCCGTCGACGGGGTCGACCTGCACGTCGCCCCCGGCGCCCGGCACGCCCTGATCGGGCCGAACGGCGCCGGGAAGTCCACGCTGTTCAAGCTCGTCACCGGCATCCTGCGGGCGGACGCGGGCACCGTGTCGCTCGACGGCGCGGACGTCACGCGCGTGTCCGAGGTGCGGCGCTGCCGGCGCGGGATGAGCCAGACCCTCCAGCACGCCAGCCTGTTCTCCTCGATGACCGCGGTGGAGACGGTGGTGCTGGCCGTGCAGCGGCACGGGGCCGACGGTGGGGGCGGCCGGATCTCCGTGCTTCCCCGGCACCGGCCGAGGGTCGAGGAGCGGGCCGAGGAACTGCTCGGCGAGGTCGGGCTGGCCGGCCGTGGGCACGTGATGGTGCACTCGCTGTCGCACGGCGAGCGCAAGCAGCTCGAGGTGGCGCTCGCGCTGGCCTGCCGGCCCCGGTTGCTGCTGCTCGACGAGCCCGCGGCGGGGATGTCGGGCGCGGAGAGCGCGCGGCTGGTCGAGCTGCTCACCGGACTGCCCGCGGAGGTCACCGTGCTGTTCGTCGAGCACGACCTCGACCTGGTCTTCGAGCTCGCCGACGCGGTCACGGTGCTGCACCTCGGGCGGGTGCTGCTGTCCGGCACGCCCGACGAGGTGCGCGCGAGCGAGGCCGTGCGGGAGGCGTACCTGGGGACGAGCCGGCGCGAGGAGCTGTTCCTGCCGTGACGACCCCAGCCGGGCCCTTCCTGCGGGTGCGCGAGCTCGTCTCGGGCTACGCCGGCAGCACCGTGCTGAGCGGGGTGGACCTCGACCTCGACCGTGGCGCCACCCTCGGCCTGCTCGGACGCAACGGGGTCGGGAAGTCCACGCTCGTCATGACGGTGATGGGGCTGGTGCCCGTGACGTCCGGGTCCGTGCGGCTCGACGGCGTGGAGCTGGCCGGGAAGCGTCCCGACGCCGTCGCCAGGGCGGGCGTGGCGCTGGTCCCGCAGGGCCGGCGGGTCTGGGCGCCGCTCACCGTCGCCGAGCACCTGGCACTCGCCTCCGGGCGCCGCGGCGGGACCTGGACCGTGGACGCGGTGCTGGACCTGCTGCCCCGGCTCGCCGAGCGGCGCCGCCAGCCCGCCGGGTCGCTGTCCGGGGGCGAGCAGCAGATGCTGGCGGTGGCCCGCGCCCTGCTGACCAACCCGCGGCTGGTGCTGCTCGACGAGCCCTCGGAGGGGCTCGCCCCGGCGATCGTCGAGCAGATCGGCGAGGTCGTGCGCACGATGCGCGGCGAGGGCGTGGCCGTGCTGCTCGTCGAGCAGGACCTGCACCTGGCCTTCGCGGTGAGCGACGAGATCGCGGTGATGGAGAAGGGCCGGATCGTGCACCGGGTGCCGACGCCGGATTTCCGCCGCGACCCGCAGACCGCCCAGCGCCTGCTCGGGGTGGCATAGCGGCGTCCGACCGCCGCCGCGGTCGTGTCGGGGGGTCCGCCTAGCATCGGACACATGGCTGACCGTCTGGTGGTTCGGGGTGCGCGCGAGCACAACCTGCGCGGTGTGGACCTCGATCTGCCCCGGGACAGCCTCGTCGTCTTCACCGGGCTGTCCGGTTCGGGCAAATCCAGCCTCGCCTTCGACACGATCTTCGCGGAGGGGCAGCGGCGGTACGTCGAGTCGCTGTCGGCCTATGCGCGCCAGTTCCTCGGCCAGATGGACAAGCCGGACGTCGACTTCATCGAGGGCCTCTCCCCGGCGGTGTCGATCGACCAGAAGTCGACCAACCGCAACCCGCGGTCCACGGTCGGCACGATCACCGAGGTCTACGACTACCTGCGCCTGCTCTACGCGCGCGCCGGCGTGCCGCACTGCCCCGTGTGCGGCCACGTGATCGCGCGGCAGACGCCGCAGCAGATCGTCGACCAGGTGCTGGCCATGCCCGAGGGCAGCCGGTTCCAGGTGCTC
>DATMJH010000418.1:0-3753 GCA_035554015.1 Mycobacteriales bacterium | reverse complement strand
ACGGTGTCGTTCCCGCTCACGACGACCGCCGACATGGTGCCCGGCGTGCACTGGTAGCCGTCAGGACGGGGGGCCGTCGCGCAGGACGCCGCGCACCATGTCGGCGGTCGTCGTGAGCGGGAACGACACCGTCCACCAGGTCGCGCCGGCGGCGGCGTACGGCCGGTGGTCGGTGCCCGGCGGACCGCCGACGACGATGTCGAACGGACGGTCGTGCTCGCGCAGCGCGGTCACCTGCTCGACCACCTCTGCCAGCTGGCCGGCGTCGTCGAGCTCGATGGGGAAGACGCCGTCGTGCCGCGCGGCTCGCCGCAGCGGCGCGCGGTGGCCGTACCGGGCGGCGACCCACACCGGCGGGCCGGGGCGTTGCACCGGCGTCGGCAGGAAGCGGGCGTCGTCGACGACGTAGTGCTCACCGCGGTGCTGCACCGGCTCTCCCGACCACGCCGCAGCCAGCACCTCGAGCGCCTCGTCGAGCATCGCGCCGCGAGTGCGGTCGTCGGTCTGCTCGCCGAACCCGCTGAGCTCCCGGCTCCGGTCACCGCCGATGCCGACGCCGAGAACGAGCCGGCCGTCGGTCAGGCGGTCGAGGGTCGCGGTCTCACGGGCCACCTTGGTCGGCCGGCGGCGGGGCAGCGGCGTCACCAGCGGGCCGATGCGCAGCCGCTGCGTCGTCTGCGCGATCGCTGCGAGGCACACCCACGGGTCGGCGAGCGCCTGCACCGGCTCGCGGTAGGTGATGTGGTCCCAGAGGAAGAAGCCGTCCCAGCCGTGCTCCTCCGCGTCGGCCGCGAGGCGCGCGAGCAGCGCCGCATCGGCCAGCTCGTCGAAGGGAGGAAGGAACAGCGCGTGCCGCATGACGGCGGACGGTACCGACCGCGACGTGCGGGACGACGGGTGTGCGTCGACCGTCAGGGCGGTCAGCCGGCTTGGTCGAGCGCGGTGCTGACGACGTAGCCGAGGTCGAGGCGGGCGTCGCCGTTCTGTGGGGTCAGGGCTTCCGCGGAAACCAGTTGTCCACAGCCGGTGGCCAGGTCGGCGGGGTCGCCCCGGGGCTGGGCGGGGTGGTGCAGGACTGGCACGCCGTCGGCGGTGTGGACCTCGAGCCGCCGGTCGGGGTGCAGCACGAGCTGGAACCCTTGGGTGTGGATGAGGATGTGGTTCCGGCTGCAGACCAGCACGAGGTTGGCCGACCTGCTGTGGACGTCTGCGAACTGCCCCGTACAGCCCGCGGAGCCGACGTTGCGCATCGATGGTGCTGCCCCACCGCTGCGCAGCCTTCGCGTCGACCTCAGATCGCCGGCTCGAAGAGCGTGCCCAGGACCTATGGTGATCAGTATGAGCTTCGAGCGGATCTCCGTGGACCCAGGACGGATGCAAGGGCTGCCCTGCATCCGTGGTACGCGGATCACGGTGAGCGCCGTCCTGGGTCAGCTCGCTGCGGGTCGGACGGCCGAGCAGGTGATCGAGGACTACCCGCAGCTCGAGCTGGCTGATGTGTACGCGGCGCTCGAGTACGCCGCTGCCTACACCCGCGAGCGGGAAATCCCACTCACCACGGCCGGATGAAGCTGCTCGTCGACGAGAACCTGTCCGCACGGGTCGCGAGCACGCTGCGGAACGCCGGGCACGACGCAGTCCACGTCACCGCCATCGGCCTGGCGAACACCGACGACAACGTGATTCTCCGTTCGGCCGCGGACACCGGGCGCATCATCGTGACCGCCGACGCCGACTTCGGGGCCTTGTTGGCGCTACGCCGCGACCGTCGACCTTCCGTGCTGATGCTGCGGTCCTCCGACCGCCTCACCCCCGACGAGCAGGCGGACCTGATCCTCGCCACGCTGGGACGAATCGCGAATGAACTCGACGACGGGGCTGTCGCCAGCGTGACCCCCGAGCGCATCCGCCTCCGGCCGCTGCCCATCACAGCCGACTGAGCGCCGCACAACCGCACCGGGCCGCCCGGCAGTGTGCACGCGTCGTCCGCTGGCAACCAGAGGGCGCCATCGCGGTTCTTCGCCGGCGTCGTCTGGCGGGACGGCGGGCTCAAGGGCGAGGCCACCGCTGGCAGGGCGGCCGTCGAGGGGACGCATTCGCACTTGGCGAGGTTGTCCAGATCGGTGCGGCCCCCGGCCGGCCCCGCAGGCAGATCCCCTCCACCAGCTCGTCGATGCTCAACTCCGCCCGACAGAAGCCGGGCCGTGCTGCGACCTGTCGGAAGCTACCGTCGAGGCCGTTGCGGCGCCGCCTCGGGCGGCCGCTCGTCCAAGGATGGAGGGGCTCCCATGCGACGGCCGCGGCACTCACTCCTGCTCGTGACCGACCTGCACTACCCGGCGCATGGACGCCGCTACGGCGACGAGGACGTGTGGCTGTCGGGTGAGCTGCGCGGCCACTTCGACGTCGCCCTCTGCTCTCCGTTGGTTGCCGCCGCGCTGATGGCCGCGTTCGACCTCGTGCTCGTGCGCAACAGCGGCCCGGTTCTCCACTACCGCGAGG
Source organism: Mycobacteriales bacterium (assembly GCA_035554015.1). Taxonomy (GTDB): domain Bacteria; phylum Actinomycetota; class Actinomycetes; order Mycobacteriales; family SCTD01; genus DATLGD01. Next base: position 1,251 of record DATMJH010000418.1, on the reverse strand, counting down.
CCTACGACGACTTCCGCGCCGAGGCGGCGCGACGCGGTACGCGCCTGGTCAACCCGTTGACCGGTCGGGGAGACATGCGCGGGAAGGGGTACCTGCCCCAGCTGTACGCCAGGGGCGAGCCGGTCATCCCGACGGTCGACCGCCCCGAGCACCTCGACCGGCTGCCCCCCGCCGACCAGTGGGTGGTCAAGCCGCTGTTCGGTGCCGACTCGGTCGGGCTGCGAGTGCTCGACTCGCTCGACGGCGTCGACCTCGACGGCATGCTCGTGCAGCCCCGCGTCGACCTCGTGCACGAGATCTCGTTCGTCTTCGTCGGCCGTCGTTTCCAGTACGCGGTGTACGCGCCCGACCGCGACCGGCGGTGGGACCTGAGGCCGTACACGGCGACCGAGGCCGACCTCGCCTTCGCGCAGCGCTTCGTCGACTGGAACGCCCTCGACGTCGGCGTGCAGCGCGTCGACGCCTGCCGCACCCGCGACGGCGAGCTGCTCCTGGTCGAGCTCGAGGACCTCAACCCCTACCTGTCGCTCGACCGCCTCGACGACACGACGCGCTCCGCCTTCGTCGCGGCGCTCGTGAGCAGCCTCGAGCAGGCGCTGGACAGCCCGCCCCCGCAGAGGTAGTCGTCGGCACGGCGGTCACCCGCGTCGCGCGCGCAGCACGGTGGCCGCGGCCACGACGTGCCACACGTCGACCGACGTCAGCCCGAGCCGCTGCAGCGCACCGACCTGACCGTCGTCGCCGACGAGCACCGAGCCGGCGAGCGCCGACGCGGAGAGCACGCCGGTGACCACCGACGCGACGGCCGCCCGCCGGTGGCCGCGATTCAGCAGCGCTCGTGCCGCGACCAGGGGGGTCGCCGCCATCGCCACGTACGACGTGCCCGCCGCGACGTAGTGCACGGTGTCCTGCAGCGCGCCGCCGTCCGGGGTGACGGGCGCGGCGGCGACGACCAGCGTGCCGAGGCCGGCGATGGTGACGACGCGGCGCAGCCACGGTGAGTCGAGCCGGTCGCCGAGCGTGCGCGCCCACACCGGCACGAGGACGCCGAACGCGACCATGCCGCTCGTCATCAGCGGCGCGGTCTCCGCGCCCACCTCGGCCAGCCGGCTGATCGTCGTCCGCAGCGGGTCGTAGCCGTCGGCGAGGGCGCCGCCGACCGCCCACGCCGTCACGAACGCTGCCGGGCCGGCGATGCCGCAGGCTGCTGCGACGGCGTCGCGCCGCACCGTCGTCAGAGCTGCAGCGAGG
>DATMJH010000417.1:0-8369 GCA_035554015.1 Mycobacteriales bacterium | reverse complement strand
TGTCGGCGCCATCGCCGACACGGGCGGACACACGGGTGCGCGACATGCCCTCCATCCTGGCAGGGGCCCGCCGCTGGCCCGCCGGAGCGCCGGACCCCGTACACTCGTCCGCCTGGGGGCCGACGCCTCTGCTCCGGCGCGCCCGCGCCAGGGCAGGGAGGACGCCCCCGGAGGGGTGTAGCTCAGTTGGCCAGAGCGCCGGTCTCCAAAACCGGATGTCGCAGGTTCGACTCCTGTCACCCCTGCCCCTCCACCGCACCACAGCAGGCACCACAGCACGCAGCAGGCGCCCCGCGCGCCGGACGGAGAGCCAGGACGCATGAGCGACAGCGCGGAGACCGCGACCGGTCTCGGCTCTGCGGGCGACCGCGGTCCCGACCGCCGCTCCGAGCGCGGGGGCGGCCGCCGCAACCCGTTCCGCGCGGTGCTGGTCTTCTACCGCCAGGTGGTGGCCGAGCTCCGCAAGGTCATCTGGCCGACGCGGCGCGAGCTGGTCACCTACACCGCGGTGGTGCTGGTGTTCGTGCTGTTCATGGTCGGCGTCGTCGCGCTGTTCGACTTCGGCGCCAGCCAGGCCGTGCTGAAGGTCTTCGGCGAGGGCTGACGCCCGCCGGCCCGGCGCAGCCGAGCCGCGCCCGAGACCGCCACCGAGAACCGATCCGAGACCCTCGACCGAGAAGGACGTGTCCGTGTCCGAGACCGACCTGCCGAACGACGACGACCTCGCCGCCGGCGTGCCGTCGTCCGAGCAGGGTGAGGCGCTCGCCGACGTCCCCGCTGCCGACCCGACCGGCGGCCTCACCACCACCGCCGACGACGTCACCGCCGCCGACGCCGAGGCAGGCGACGCGCTCGTCCCGGCCACCGAGGCCGGCACGCAGGCCACCGACCTCGACGAGCTCGGTGCCGGCGGCGTCGACGACGCGCCGAGCGGCTACCTCGACGACGCCGCACCGGAGGGCGTGCCGGTCCCGGCCGGCGACGCGCAGGCCGACGCGCAGGCCGACGCCGCAGCCGACGCCGCAGCCGACGCCGGCGGGCCGCCGGCCGGCCCCGCCGGCCACGCCGCCGACCACGCCGCCGGCCACGCCGCCGACCACGCCGTCGACCACGCCGCCGACCACGCCGCCGAGGCCGTCGACCGGGCCGGAGACAGCGCCCAGGAGGACCTCGACCCGGCCGAGGAGCTGCGTCGCACGCTGCAGGACCTGCCGGGCGACTGGTACGTCATCCACTCCTACGCCGGCTACGAGAACAAGGTGAAGGCCAACCTCGAGAGCCGCATCTCCTCGCTCAACGTCGAGGACTACATCTTCCAGATCGAGGTGCCCACCGAGGAGGTCACCGAGGTCAAGGGCGGCAAGCGGCAGCAGGTCACCCGCAAGAAGCTGCCCGGGTACCTGTTCGTGCGCATGGACCTCACCGACGAGTCGTGGTCCGCCGTCCGCAACACCCCGGGCGTCACCGGGTTCGTCGGCCACACCAGCCGGCCCTCGCCGCTGACCGTCGACGAGGTCGTCAAGCAGCTCGCGCCGCCGAAGCAGAAGGCCGTCGTCGCCACCAAGAGCGTCGACTTCGAGGTCGGCGAGTCGATCACCGTCACCGACGGCCCGTTCGCCACGCTCCCGGCGACCATCAACGAGGTCAACCTCGACAGCCAGAAGCTCAAGGTGCTGGTCTCGATCTTAGGCCGCGAGACGCAGGTCGAGCTGTCCTTCAACCAGGTCGCGAAGCTCTAGCCCGCGACCGGCCCGTCAACAGGAAAGAACCATGCCTCCCAAGAAGAAGCTCGCCGGCATCATCAAGCTGCAGATCAAGGCCGGCGCCGCGACGCCCGCCCCGCCGGTCGGCCCGGCGCTGGGCCAGCACGGCGTCAACATCATGGAGTTCTGCAAGCAGTACAACGCGGCCACCGAGGCGCAGCGCGGCGACATCGTCCCCGTCGAGATCAGCGTGTTCGAGGACCGGTCGTTCACCTTCATCACCAAGACCCCGCCGGCCGCGCGGATGATCCTCAAGGCCGCCGGGCTCGAGAAGGGCTCGGCCACGCCGCACACCGTCAAGGCCGGCTCGATCACCCGCGCCCAGGCGCAGGAGATCGCGCAGACCAAGATGCAGGACCTGAACGCGAACGACATCGACGCCGCCACGAAGATCATCGAGGGCACCGCGCGCCAGATGGGCATCACCGTCACCGACTAGCCGTTGCGTCAGGAGATCTGAGCGCGCAGGTGCTCCGAGGTCCTGACGTCCCGGACGGGCCTGGCCGCAGTGTCAGGAAGGCCGAGCCCGCACCTGCTCCACCTGCCTGACGCAACGCACCACCCAGTGGGAGGGCGCGGAAGGTCCGCACCCGCCAGCACCACGACCGCCGGCCCGGCCGGCAGGACAGGAACTCCCGTGAAGCGCAGCAAGGCCTACCGCGCCGCCGCCGAGAAGATCGACGCCGACAGGCTCTACTCCCCGCTCGAGGCCGTCCGCCTGGCCAAGCAGACCTCGACCACCAAGTACGACGCCACCGTCGAGGTCGCCATGCGCCTCGGTGTCGACCCGCGCAAGGCCGACCAGATGGTCCGCGGCACGGTGAACCTGCCGCACGGCACCGGCAAGACGGCGCGCGTCATCGTCTTCGCCGCCGGTGAGAAGGCTGCCGAGGCCGAGGCCGCCGGGGCCGACGTCGTCGGCAGCGACGACCTCATCGAGCGCATCCAGGGCGGCTTCCTCGACTTCGACGCCGCCGTCGCCACGCCGGACCAGATGGGCAAGGTCGGCAAGGTCGCCCGCATCCTGGGCCCGCGCGGTCTCATGCCGAACCCGAAGACCGGCACGGTGACCAACGACGTCACGAAGGCCGTCAACGACATCAAGGGCGGCAAGGTCAACTTCCGCGTGGACAAGGCGGCGAACCTGCACCTGGTCATCGGCAAGGCGTCCTTCGACGAGAAGAAGCTGGCCGAGAACTACGCCGCAGCCCTCGACGAGATCAGCCGGGCCAAGCCGGCGACGTCGAAGGGCAAGTACCTCAAGAAGATCACCGTGGCGACGACGATGGGCCCGGGCATCCAGGTCGACCCGAGCCGCACGCGCAACCTCGTCGAGGACGACGCGTCCTAGCGCACGCCTTCCGCGCCCGGATCGCCGCCGACGGCGTCGGGCCTCACTTCCGGTCCCGATGATGTTGCTGCGGGACCGGAAGTCGTCCCGCGGGGCGCTGGCCGCCGCCCGACGCCGCCGAGCGCGGCTGCTACGCTCTCCGGAGCCCAAGACCGCCGGTCGTCGCTCGCCGCCAGGCGAGCGTCCGAAGGCCCCGCACCCGCGGGCGGCCCGCGCAGGTGACCACGAGGAGACCCCGGCGCGAGCCGGAGTCATCGACGCCCCGTGCGCTGCCTGCGCCGGGGCGTTCGTCGTGGAGGGGGTCGGGCCCGGCACCAACCCGACAGGAGGCGCATGACCGCCGACACGGTCACGTCCGCCGGCACGGCCCCGGCCACCGCTGACGTCACGGACGCCACGGACAACGCGCAGACGCACAAGCGCGCCACGGTCCGGCCCGACAAGGCCGAGGCCGTCGCCGAGCTGGCCGAGGCATTCCGGACGGCGTCGGCCGCCGTGCTCACCGAGTACCGCGGCCTGTCCGTCAAGCAGATCACCGAGCTGCGCCGAGCGCTCGGCGGCGAGACGTCGTACGCCGTCGTCAAGAACTCGCTGACGAGCATCGCCGCCAAGGACGCCGGTCTCGAAGGGCTGGACGAGCTGCTCACCGGTCCGACGGCCGTCGCCTTCGTCGGCGGCGACCCGGTCGAGGCCGCCAAGAGCCTGCGCGAGTTCGCCAAGGCCAACCCCGTCCTGGTCGTCAAGGGCGGCGTCATGGACGGCAAGGCGCTCAGCCCGGACGAGGTCACGAAGCTCGCCGACCTCGAGTCGCGCGAGGTCCTGCTCGGCAAGCTCGCCGGCGCGATGCTGGCCTCGCTCAGCCAGGCCGTCTACCTGCTCAACGCCCCGCTGGCTCAGGCCGCCCGCCTCGTCGGTGCGCTCGAGGCCAAGGCGCAGGAGGACCCGAGCGTCCTCGCCGGGGGCGCCGGCACCCCGGCCGCCGAGCCGGCGGAGTCGGCGGCGCCGGCGGCGACGGACGACACCGCCGCCACCGCCGACGGCGACAGCGCCACGGGCGAGGCGACGACGTCCGGCGAGACGACCGACGCGCCGGACAGCGACTCCGCCCTTGCCGACGCCGCCGCGCCGACCACCACGCCGACCACCGCGCCGACCACCGCGCCGACCACCGCGCCGACCACCACGACGGCTGCCGAGGCAGCCGGCGACGCCCCGACCGCGGACGCCGCCGCCGACGCGACCGCGGCGAGCAGCACCGACAGCACGGATCCCGCGTAAGACCGGCTCCGGCCGACCACCCCATCCCGCCGCGAGCCGGCACAGAGAAGGAAGGACGCCACCATGGCGAAGCTGTCCACCGACGAGCTCCTCGACGCGTTCAAGGAGATGACGCTTCTCGAGCTCAGCGAGTTCGTGAAGCAGTTCGAGGAGACCTTCGGCGTCACCGCCGCCGCTCCCGTCGCCGTCGCGGCCGCCGCGCCGGCCGCCGGTGGTGGCGGCGGCGAGGCCGCCGCTGCCGCCGAGCAGGACGAGTTCGACGTCATCCTCGACGCTGCGGGCGACAAGAAGATCCAGGTCATCAAGGAGGTGCGCGGCCTGACCAACCTCGGCCTGAAGGAGGCCAAGGACCTGGTCGACGGCGCGCCGAAGCCGGTGCTGGAGAAGGTCAACAAGGAGACCGCCGACAAGGCCAAGGCCGCCCTCGAGGGCGCCGGCGCCACGGTCACGCTCAAGTAGCACCCCCGCGCTGCCCGGTGCAGCGCCGTACGTCCCGCAGGGGCGGTCCGCCGGTCGGCGTGCCGCCCCTGCGGCGTCCCGACCGGCGGGTCGACCGGTCCTCGCCGACCGCCGGTCGCTCCGGGCGGGGGGTGTCGAGACCGTCGTCCCGGGTACGGCACGCGCGGTGTGTCACGGCTCACGAGCAGTGATGCAGGACCGTTGCCCGCAGGGACGAACCTCCCATGTCAGGGCGACGTATGCTCTGCGTTACCTGTGAGTACGGTCACGCCTGACGTGGTCCGTGCTGGTCACCGGTTGCGTGCGCAGAAGCGGGAGTGACCCAGGCTCCCGCTCGTGCCGACGTGAGGAGTTCGCGCTGTGGGTGTGGAGATCAAGGTCGAGAACCTCACCAAGCGCTTCGGCCGGCAGACCATCTGGGAGGACGTCTCCCTGACCATGCCGGCCGGCGAGATCAGCGTGATGCTGGGCCCGTCGGGCACCGGCAAGTCGGTGTTCCTGAAGTGCCTCATCGGGCTGCTGAAGCCGGAGAACGGCTCGATCGTCATCAACGGCACCGACATCACGCGGGTCCGCGAGAAGGAGCTCTACGAGATCCGCAAGCTGTTCGGCGTGCTGTTCCAGGACGGTGCCCTGTTCGGCTCCCAGTCGCTGTTCGACAACATCGCGTTCCCGCTGCGTGAGCACACCAAGAAGTCCGAGCGCGAGATCAAAGACATCGTCATGGAGAAGATGGAGCTCACCGGCCTCACCGGGGCCGAGAAGAAGCTCCCCGGCGAGATCTCCGGCGGAATGCGCAAGCGCGCCGGCCTTGCGCGCGCGCTCGTGCTCGACCCCGAGATCCTGCTGTTCGACGAGCCGGACTCCGGGCTCGACCCGGTCCGCACGGCCTACCTGAACCAGCTGATCATCGACCTCAACGCGCAGATCGAGGCCACGTTCCTCATCGTCACCCACGACATCAACACCGCGCGGACCGTCCCCGACAACATCGGCCTGCTCTACCGCCGGCACCTGGCCATGTTCGGCCCGCGCGAGATGCTGCTCAGCTCGAACGAGCCGGTCGTCCGGCAGTTCCTCAACGCCCAGCGGCAGGGTCCCATCGGCATGGCCGAGGAGAAGGACGCCGCCGAGCTGGCGGCCGAGCAGGAGGGCGGCAAGGAGCTGCCGCCGATCCCGCCGATCCCGCTGCAGCTCATGACCAGCGAGGGCCGGATGCGCAACACCCAGCGCCCGCCCGGCGAGTGGCTGCGCGAGCACGGCGTGGTCCCGCCGCCGGGCTCGTTCGCCGGCGAGGACGTCGAGGTCCCGGTCGGCGACGGCCGCCAGACCGGCTGGAACGGCACGACGCCACCCACCCCCGCCGCGGGGCAGGTGCGCACCCGCAACACCGCCGACGACGACGGCGGCGCGCGGAGCACGACCGCTCCGCCGGCCAGTACCGGCGGCCGTGCCCCGCGCGGCGACCAGGACGGCTCGGCGCCCGCCGGTCGCGAGGCCAGCCGGTCGCTCCGCTCGCGCGTGCAGGCGAGCGGCGACGACGCCGCCACGGCCGTTCTGGTCGCCGACGGCCCGGCCGACGCCCCGCCCGCGGAGGCGGACGAGCGCCCGGCCACCCGCAGCCGTCGCACCAGCGGTGACGGCGACCGTCCCCGCCCGCGTGCCCGTCGCACGAGCAGCGGCGACGGCGACGGCAGCCCGCCGGCGAAGGCCGGCTCCCGTCGGCGCGGGTCGACCTGATGGCGGTCGGTGTCGCCACGGTCACCGCGCCGGTACGCGGGGCCGGCGAGTTCTTCGCCTTCTCCCTCGACGTCCTGCGGAGCCTGTTCAAGCGCCCGTTCCAGACCGCGGAGTACATCCAGCAGGCCTGGTTCATCGTCAGCGTCACGCTCATCCCGACGGCGCTGGTGTCCATCCCGTTCGGCGCCGTCCTCGCGCTGCAGATCGGCAACCTCTCCAAGCAGATCGGTGCCCAGAGCTTCACCGGCGCCGTCGCCGTCCTCGGCATCGTCCGCGAGGCCAGCCCGGTCGTCACCGCGCTGCTCATCGCCGGTGCCGGCGGCTCCGCGATCTGCGCCGACCTCGGCTCGCGCAAGATCCGGGACGAGATCGACGCGATGGAGGTGCTCGGCGTCAGCCCGCTGCAGCGCCTGGTCGTTCCCCGCGTGCTGGCCTGCATGACCGTCGCGTTCTTCCTCAACGGCCTGGTGTCGGTCGTCGGCGTGATGGGTGGCTACTTCTTCAACGTGGTGCTCCAGGGCGGAACTCCCGGGGCCTACCTGGCGTCGTTCACAGCGCTGGCCCAGCTGCCCGACCTGTACGCCAGCCAGATCAAGGCGCTGATCTTCGGCCTCATCGCGGCGCTCGTCGCGTCGTACAAGGCCCTGACCGCGAAGGGTGGCCCGAAGGGCGTGGGCGACGCCGTCAACCAGAGCGTCGTCATCACCTTCATGCTGCTGTTCATGACCAACTTCATCGTCACGGCGATCTACTTCCAGGTCGTCCCGCAGAAGGGCGGCTGAGGTGGCTGTCGGCACCCAGCTCCCGCCTCGCCTGCAGGGACCGGCGCGGGTCGCGAAGAAGGTCTACTCGGGCCCGGTCTCGGCGCTGGACGACCTCGGCGCGCAGCTGTCGTTCTACGCCCGGTCGATCGGCTGGACCTACCGCGTCATCCTCCGCTACAAGAAGGAGGTCGTGCGGCTGCTCGCCGAGGTGAGCCTCGGCAGCGGCGCGCTGGCGCTGGTCGGCGGCACCGTGGGCGTCATCGCCTTCCTCACCTTCTTCGTCGGCACCAACGTCGGCCTGCAGGGCTACGCGGCGCTCAACCAGCTCGGCGTCTCGAACTTCACCGCGTTCATCTCCGCGTACTTCAACACCCGTGAGATCGCGCCGCTGGTCAGCGGCCTGGCCCTGTCGGCCACCGTCGGCGCCGGGTTCACCGCCCAGCTCGGCGCCATGCGCGTGTCGGAGGAGGTCGACGCGCTCGAGGTCATGGGCATCCCGTCGCTGCCCTTCCTCGTCACCACCCGCATGATCGCCGGCTTCATCGCCGTCATCCCGCTGTACGTCATCGGCCTGCTGTCGTCGTACTTCGCGGCCCGCCTGATCACCACCGGCTTCTACGGGCAGTCGACCGGCACCTACGACCAGTACTTCAACCAGTACCTGCCACCGGGCGACGTCATCTGGTCGTTCTTCAAGGTGCTCGTCTTCGCAGTGATCATCATCCTGATCCACTGCTACTACGGCTACTACGCCAGCGGAGGCCCGGCCGGCGTGGGCGTCGCCGTCGGTCGCGCGGTCCGGCTGGCGATCGTCGCCATCAACGTCGTCGACTTCTTCCTGTCGCTGGCCATCTGGGGCGCGACCACGACGGTGAGGATCGCAGGCTGATGTCGGCGAACCGACCCACCGGCGGCAGGGCGCTCGTGCTGCAGCGCGCAGGCGGCATCGCCTTCCTGCTCGTCCTGATCGGCCTCATCGGGTTGTCGATCGCCTTCTACCAGAAGGCGTTCACC
>DATMJH010000416.1:0-2931 GCA_035554015.1 Mycobacteriales bacterium | reverse complement strand
GGTCTGGATCGCCCACCTGTGCTTCGGCCTCCCGCTGTGCATCTACCTGCTGCACAACTTCATCGCCGAGCTGCCGCGGGAGCTCATGGAGGCGGCCCGCGTGGACGGGGCCACCCACGCCCGCATCTTCCGGCAGATCGTGCTGCCCCTCATCGTCCCCGCGCTCGCGTCGATCGGGATCTTCCAGTTCCTCTGGGTCTGGAACGACCTGCTCGTCGCGCTCACCTTCTCGGGCGGCACGGCCGAGCGGGCGCCCATCACCGTGGCGCTGGCCAACCTGGCCGGCACGCAGGGAACGGCGTGGCACCTGCTGTCGGCCGGCGCGTTCGTCGCGATCGTCGTGCCGGTGGCCGTGTTCCTCGCCATGCAGCGGTACTTCGTCCGCGGACTGCTCGCGGGCGGCCTGAAGGGCTGACCCGCACACGGTGTCGCGGCGGCCGGACGGGACGGTCGGCGCTCGCCGCCGCCGCGTGCCGGTCGCCGCGCTGATCGCCCTGCTGGCCGGCGCCGGCGCGTGCACCGGCTCGCCCGGCGACCAGCAGACGTCGCCCGGCTCGGGGACGGCGGCCCGCTCGGCGGCCGGGCCGACCCCCGACTGCGGCGAGCTGTGCGTCTCGCCCGAGCCGGTGCGCATCGGCGCCACCGTCCCGCTGTCCGGCCCGCTCGCGGCATACGGCCGGGCGCAGCGGGCCGGCATGGAGCGCGCCGTGGCGGCAGCCACCGACGACGACGGCCAGCTGCAGGTCGGCGGGCTGCGCCGGCCGGTCGAGCTCGACGTGCGCGACGACCAGGGCGACGCCGACGTCGCCGCCCAGTGGCTGCTGCAGCTGGTGCGGCGGCGCCACCCGGTCACCGCCCTGCTCGGTCCGTGCTCCGCCTCGGCGGTCGAGGTGCGGCTGGCCGAGGCCCGCGAGGTCCCGCTGCTGAGCGGGTGCGCGCGGGGCGCCCTGGCCGGCGTCCCGGAGGGACGGGCGTGGTCGTGGCAGGTCGGCCCGACCGAGGCCGAGCGCGCGACGGCCGTGCTGACCGCCCTGCGCACCGCCGGCCCGGTCGCCCTGCTCGTGACGCCGGGGCACGACGTCGCGCCGTACCGGGCGGCCGCGGTGGCGGCCGGGGTGAGGCTGCTCGGCCCGTGGGAGCCGGGCGACGACGGGTGGCGCAGCGCCGCCCGGGCCGCCGCGGCGGCAGGTGCCCGCGGCGTCCTCGCACTCACCGAGCCGCCGGCCGGCCGGTCGCTGTGGCCGGCGCTGACCGCCGCCGGGCTGCGGCCGGTCGCCGCCTACGCGTCAGAGGCGGCGCTGCCCGGCTGGCCCGGCGTCGACCTGCCCGACGGTGTGCTGACCGACGCCACCGGACCGCTGCCCGCCGCTCCCGAGGCGGCCGTCGAGGCCGGCGCCGCAGAGGCGACCGCGGCGGTGCTCGCCGCCGTTCGCAGCGCCGGCAACGACCGGCCGCAGGACCTCCGGGCAGCGCTGGCCGAGGCCGACCTGCGGCGGCCGTACCGGCTCGCCCGCCGGGTCGGCGACCGGCTCGTGCCCCCGTAGCCGCCGTCTCCCGAGCACGCCCAGCGGGCTGATCCGGGTCCCTGGCCGGCTAGCGCCCCCCTTCGCCGCGGGAGCGCGCCTGCTCGGCGAGCCAGCGGTACGACGCCTTGGGCCGCCGCTCGAGCGAGGGCTGCAGCACCTCGACGAGCCCGAACCGCTTGCGGTAGCCCTCGGCCCACTCGAAGTTGTCCAGCAGCGTCCAGGCCACGTAGTCGAGCACCGGCGCTCCCGCGGCGCGTGCGCTCTCGACCGCGGCGAGGTGGTCGCGCAGGTACGTGATGCGGTCCTGGTCGTCGACCGAGCCGTCTGGCGCGCGCCGCTCGTCGTCGTACGCCGCGCCGTTCTCGGTGACCCGCAGCGGCACGCCGGGAGCGCGGCGGGTGGTCTCGAGGAGCACCTCCTCCAGCCCGGAGGCGTCCACCTCCCAGCCCATCGCCGTGACCGGCTCGCCCGGCGCGAACGCGAACGGCGGCGCACCCGGGTAGGCCCGCAGGTCCTGCGTCGCTCCCCCGCCGGCGCCGGCAGCCGCCACCCGGAACGGCGTGTAGTAGTTGATGCCGATCCACGCCGCGCTGCCGCGCGTGCGGTCGAGGTCGCCGTCGCGGACAGCCGGCGCCACGTGCCCCGCGACCAGCTGCGGGTAGTGCCCCTGCACGAGCGGTCCCAGCCAGAGCCCGTTCTGGACCGCGTCGACGTAGGCGGCCGCCGCCGGGTCGCCGCCGGGCTCGATCCGCACCGGCGCGAGGTTCAGGACGATGCCGACGTCCGCGGCCGGGACGGCGGCCCGCAGGGCCTCGGCACCGAGCGCGTGCGCGAGCAGCAGGTGGTGCGCGGCGGCGAAGGCACCCGTGCCGAGCTGCCGGCCCGGCGCGTGGATGCCGGCCGCGTACCCCAGGAAGGCGGAGCACCAGGGCTCGTTGAGGGTGCACCAGACCGCGACCCGGTCCCCCAGCCGCTCACCGACGACGGCGGCGTACTCGGCGAAGCGCGTGGCGGTGTCGCGCACCGGCCAGCCGCCGGCGTCCTCGAGCGGCTGCGGCAGGTCCCAGTGGTAGAGCGTCGGGAGCGGGCGCAGGCCCCGCGCCAGCATGCCGTCGACCATCCGGTCGTAGTGGTCGAGGCCGGCGGCGTTCACGGTGCCGGCGCCGGTCGGGAGCACGCGCGGCCAGGCGACGGAGAACCGGTACGAGCCGACGCCGAGGCCCGCGACCAGGTCGAGGTCCTCCTCCCACCGCTCGTACGAACCGCAGGCGACGCTCCCGTCGGAGCCGTCGGCCACCGCCCCCGGCCGCGCGGCGAACACGTCCCAGACCGAGGGCCCGCGCCCGTCGGCGTCCGCGGCTCCCTCGACCTGGTACGACGCCGTCGCGACACCGAGCCCGAGCGG
>DATMJH010000415.1:0-4276 GCA_035554015.1 Mycobacteriales bacterium | reverse complement strand
AGCCCGCCCAGCCCGAAGGGGTCGGACGGCTCGTCGGGCTCGTCCGGGCGGTCGGCCGGCCCGAAGCCGAACGGCGGGCGGGTCACGGCCGGTGCTGCACGTCGAGCATGCCGGCCACGCTACGCCGGGGCCGGGACGCCGGCCGGTCCGCGAGCCGCTCCGCAGGTGTGCCCGCAGCGAACGCCCGGCGGCGCTCGGCGCGGGGCGCCGGTACCGTGCGGACGTGCCCTCCGTGCGCCTGGTCGGCCTGCGCGCCGAGCCCCTGGACACCCGCGAGGTGCTCGCCGCGGTCGAGGACGACGGTGCCGGCGGCGTCGTCGCCTTCACCGGCCTGGTCCGCGATCGCGACGGCGGGCGACCGGTCACCGCTCTCGAGTACGAGGCGCACCCGGACGCCGAGCGGGCGCTGCGCCGGGTGGCGGAGGCGGTCGCCGCCGACCTCCCGGTGGCCGTGGCCGCGCTGCACCGCACCGGCCTGCTCGCCGTCGGCGACGTGGCGGTCGTCGTCGCCGCGTCGGCGGCGCACCGCGGCGAGGCGTTCGACGCCGCTCGGCGACTCATCGACGACCTCAAGCGGGAGGTCCCGATCTGGAAGCGGCAGGTGTTCGCCGACGGCGCCGAGGAGTGGGTCGGCACGCCGTAGGCGGTCCGCCGCGCGCCGGCCACGAGCGCCTACCGTGCGGGCGTGCCCGCCTGGCTGGCCTGGCTGCTGCCGGTCCCCGTCGCGACCCTCGCCGCCGCGGCGTGGGTGGCCTGGAGCGGTCGCCGGCGACGCCCGGCCGACCCGCTCGGCTCGGTCGCCGAGTACGAGCGGTTCCGCCGCGCGCTGGCGCCGCCGAGCGCGCGGCCGCCGTCCCGCCCGGCTCGCCGGCGGGCGGCCGGGCAGGGCTGGCCCGCTACCGGGACGGCTTCGGCGCGAGCGGCGACTCCACCGGCACCCACACGCACACGCCGTCGCGCTCGCCGGTCTTCGGGTCGTGCTGGGTGACCACGCAGACCACGGTGGGATCGGCGGTGGCCAGCGCAGGGGCGGCGGCCCCTCCGGCGAGCACTGCCGCGCAGGCGGCGGCCAGGACGAGTCGGCGTGACATGTCAGGAGTCCTCTCGGGGGGCGGCGCAGGTGGTCAGCGGGACCGCGGGCAGGTGCTCGCAGCCCACGGCGTTGCTCTGGAAGACGGGCAGCTGGTCCGCGACCGGCTCGGGCAGCGGGACCGCTGAGGTGTCGACGCCCAGCGTCACCGCCTGGGCCTCGGGTGCGCAGTCGGTGCCGCCGGCACCCGCGCCGCCGGCGCCGACGCACGTACCGGTGAGGCCGGTCGTCCGCAGCACGCCGGTCGCGACGCTCGAGCGCTCGGGCTCCGGAGCAGCCGCCGGTGCGGGCTCCGGTGCGGGCTCCGGGGCGACCGGCGTCGCCCCGGGAGGAGCGGGGAGCGCGGCGACGGCCGGGGAGGCGGGAGCCGGCGGCCGGTCGGCCGCAGCCGCGGTGACGGCGGGAGCGGCGTCGGGGACCGGGACGGCGGGAGCCGGTGCGACGAGCGCGCCGGTGACGATGCCCAGTGTGGCGAGACCGAGCGCCGCGGGGGTGCCGGTGCGGACCAACGCGGAGCGCAGCCGCTCGAGCCACCCGGTGCCGGTGACCCACGGCGCGAGCCCGGCCAGCCCCGCGCCCGGCAGCGTGCCGCCGCGCACCTGGTACTCCCTGCGCAACGCCTTGCGCGCCCGGGTCAGCAGCGACCTGACGGCCGGCTCCGTCATGCCGAAGCGGCGGCCGATCGCGTCGTAGCCCAGGCCCTCGACCTCACGCGCCCACAGCACGGCGGCCTGCCGCGGCGGCATCGCGTCGAGGGCGTCGAGCGCGGTGCGCGCGGCGTCGCGCGCGACGACGACGTCGGCGGTGTCGCGCGCGACCCGGCTGCCCTCGGGCACCTCCGCGACCGGGGTCGACCGGCGCCGCACGCGGAGCCGGTCGATGACCAGCCGGCCGGTGACGCAGGTGGCCCAGGCCGCGACGTCGTCCTGAGTGCGCAGCTCGCCGCGGTGCTGGTAGGCGCGCAGCAGCGCCTCCTGCACCAGCTCCTCGGCCTCGTGCGCGTCGCCGAGACGGCGGGTGGCGTAGCGCTGCAGCCGCGGGGTGTTTCTCCCGGATCGTCCTGCGCGGGCCGCCGGCGCGCTCAAGCGGGGCGCTCGCGGGACCGATGCCCGTCCTGCGGGTCGAGCACCCGCACCGCCCAGCAGCCGCAGCACAGGAGGCTCCCGTGGAGCACGTCGTCTTCTTCACCGCGCCGGACGGCGCGTCCGCCTTCCGGCGCGTCGCCGGGCTCGAGGACGCCGTCCGCCTGGTCGAGCACCTGCGCAACGTCGAGGGCGTGCACCAGGTGTCGGTCCACCCGCTGGGCGAGGAGGTGCCGCTGGCCTTCCGCACGTGGTACCGGGTCGAGGTGCCGACTGCCGAGGCGGCGCCCGTCGCGCCGCAGGCGGTGGACGTGCCCGCCCAGGCGCGCTCCGAGGCGCCGGTCGAGCCGGTGCCGGCGCGGGCCGAGCAGCCGGTGGCCGAGCCGGTCGCCGAGCCTGTCGTCGACGCCGATGTCGACGCCGATGTCGACGCCGCTGACGCCGCTGACGCCGCTGACGCCGCTGTTGACGCTGACGCCGCTGTTGACGCCTTCGCCGCGTCGGTCGAGCCGGTCGAGCCGGTCGCCGGCGCGGCGCCCGACGTCGCCCCCGAGCCCGTGCCGGCCGTCGCCGGTCCGCGCGAGGACCTCAAGAGCCTGGGCTTCTTCGCCACCTGACTCGCCGTCGGGGAGCTGCTTCCAGGCTCTGCCCGCGACGGCGCAGCAGCAGCTGACCCTCTGCCCGCACCGCCCCCGGTCGCTGCCGCCCGGCGGCGGGACGGCGTGCCACCTACCCTGACGCGGTGTCCCGGCGCGTCCTGACCCTCGTGCTGTCCGGCGTGCTCGCCGCGCTGCTCACCGGCGGTGCCGCGGTCGCGCCGGTCCCGTACGTCACCTACGTGCCGGGCCCCACGTTCGACACCCTGGGCGAGGTCGGCGGCACGCCGGTGATCGCCGTCGACGGCCGCCGGACGTACCCGACGGAGGGCCACCTCGACCTGACGACGGTCAGCGTGCGCTCCGACCTCACGCTCGCCGAGGCGCTGCTCGACTGGTTCGACCGCGACCGCGCCGTCGTCCCGCGCGAGTTCGTCTTCCCACCGGGGCAGAGCGACGAGCAGGTCCGGCTGGAGAACGAGCAGCGCAAGCTGGAGTCCGAGAGCACCGCCACCATCGCCGCGCTGCGGCAGCTCCGCGTGCCCTTCACCACGAGCATCTCGGTGCAGCGGGTCGAGCCCGGGATGCCGGCGGACGGCGCGCTGCAGGCCGGCGACGTGCTCACCACGGTGGACGGCCGGTCGGTCGCCTCGAGCGCCGAGCTGCGGGAGCGGGTGAGCGGCACCGAGCCCGGCACGGACGTCCGCATCGGCTACGTGCGCGACGGCGAGCCCGGCGAGGCCGTCATCACCACGGCCAAGGCCGACGGCGAGGACCGCAGCATCATCGGGGTGCTGCTGCAGGAGGTCCCCGAGTACGGCTTCGAGATCGACATCACCCTGCAGGACGTGGGTGGGCCCAGCGCCGGCCTGATGTTCGCGCTCGGCATCATCGACAAGCTCGGCCCGGAGTCCGTCACCGGCGGGCTGTACGTGGCGGGGTCGGGGGAGATCTCGCCCGACGGCACGGTGGGGCCGATCGGCGGCATCACGCAGAAGCTGGTCGCGTCCCGCGAGCGCGGCGCGGAGGTCTTCCTCGTGCCGGCCGGCAACTGCGACCAGGCCGGCGAGCGGGTGCCCGACGGCCTCCGGCTGGTGCGGGTGACGACGCTGCAGAGCGCGCTCGACGCACTCGAGACCCTGCGTGCGGGCGGCGAGCCGCCCGGCTGCTGAGCGTCGCGGCGGGCGCGCCCACCGGGCCGGCCGGCATCGCGCCCCTAGTCTCCGGGCATGGAGCCGGGCGTCCCCTTCGCGCTGCTCGGGGGCGTCCTGCTGCTCTCGGTCGCGGCGTGGAGCGGGCTGGGTGCCGCCGCCGTCGCCTCCGGGCGCTCGCGCACCGCGGCGGGGCTGGTGGTGGCGGGGGCGGCGGTGCTCGTCGTCGTCGAGACGCTGACCGCGACCGACTTCGGCCCGGCCGGCTCCGACGACCTCATGCTCGCGCGGTCCGCTGGGCTGCTGCTGCTCGCGGCGGGCCTGTACAGCGGAGCGCGCGAGCATGAGGTCGTCGGA
>DATMJH010000414.1:0-10752 GCA_035554015.1 Mycobacteriales bacterium | reverse complement strand
CCCGGCCTGGTCGTGGCCTACGAGCGCAACACCGAGACCAACGCCCGGCTGGAGGACGCCGGCGTCGAGGTCGTGCGCATCGCCGGCTCGGAGCTCGGCAGCGGCCGCGGTGGCCCGCGGTGCATGAGCTGCCCGGTGCTGCGCGACCCGCTCTAGCTACCGCAGCGTGACCTGGCGGTTGACGAGGCCGGCGCGCACGCGGCGCTCCTGCTCGGTGAGCGGGCGCGGGTCGGCGAGCACCTCGTCGAGGGCTGACCGCAGCGCGGTCACGGGCTCCTCGAGGGCCTCGGCCTCCATGTCGAGCGGCAGGTCCCACACCGGGCAGAGCAGCCCGTGGGCGCGGAAGGAGCCGACGTAGCGGGTGTCGTCGCCGAGCGCGAGCCCCGGTCCGGCGGCGAGCCGGGCGAGGGCGTCGAGGGCAGCGGCCTCGGCCTCGGGCAGCACCCAACGCAGGTGGCTGCGCTCGCGCATGCGGCACCAGTAGGCACCGGGCACGGCCTGCAGGCGCTCGGTCGGGACGACGCTGGCGTTGGCGCGCTCCATGGACGCCGTGACCTCGCCGGTGGGGTCGGCGGCACCGTCGAGCCAGTAGTCGAAGCCCTCGTGGACGGTGACCTCGAGCGGCGAGCCGACGTCGAGCAGGTCCTGCAGCCGCGGGCCCGGGCCGGGCGGGCTCGGCGAGCTGACCGGCGTGCCCGGGTCTGCGGCGAGCGCCGTCTCGAGGGCCCAGGCGAGGTCGCGGCTGACGTCACCGGTGCGGCTCGGTACCTGCAGCCCGAGCAGCACGCGGCCGTCCCGCCGGACCAGCGCCGGCCAGGCCATCGGCAGCACCGTCGACAGCGTCACGGTGCGGTCGGGCGCCTCGCGCACCCGCAGCGGTGCCGTCGCCGCCGGGACGACCTCCCGCAGCGCGACCCACTCGACCTCGCCGGGCAGGCCCTCGAACGGCCGGGCCACCGGCTCGACCCGCGCGGTGCGGCCGTGGCACGCCTTGTACTTCCGGCCCGAGCCGCACGGGCAGGGCGCCTTGGACGGGACGACGGGGACGTCGCCGCCGCCGCCGGCCCCGGGATCGGCCGAGGCGGGCGGTGCGGTGCGGGTGCGTCGAGAGATGGGTCAGCTCCCGGGCGAGGTGGCTGCGGCGGTCGGCCGGAGCGCGGCGGGCGAGGTCGACCGACAGTAGCGGCGACGCGAGGAAGGGGGACGGCGCAGCAGCACGGGCCCGCAGGTGACACGACAGCGGAGAGCGCGCGACTCGGCCAGCCGGCCGGAGCCGCGACGGACTACGCCAGCAGCGACGCGCGGGCGCTCCACGCGACCCGGCGCGAGCCCGACCCGCCACGCGACAGCGCCTGCCGGGCGGCCCCGGGCAGCGGGATCTCGGCGAACACGCCGACGGCGCCGGCGGGGCTCGGTGCGGTGGTGCCCCACCGGGTGGTGAGCAGGTCGACGATGCCGAGGCCCCGGCCCCCCTCGTCGGTCCGCGGCGGGAGCTCCGGCGCGCCGTCGGGGTGCCGCTCCCGGGCACCCGGGCGCTCACCGGCCGGACCGGGGCCGGTGCCGCCGTCGCACACCTCCAGGTGCACGGCACCGGCGGCGACCCACCAGCTCACCCGGAGCCGGCCGCCGCGCATCGGCGCACCGTGCAGCACGGCGTTGCTGACCAGCTCGGCGACGACGAGCAGCGCGTCGTCGACGACCTCGGGCGGGACGGCGACCGCGGTCAGGTCGGTCTCGACGTGGCGGCGGACCTCGGGAGCGCTGCTGGCGGCGTACGGCAGGAGGACGCTCGGCATGGCCCTCCTGTCGACGCCGGACGTGTCCGGCGCGGTCTGCCCCCGACCCGAGATCGACTAACCGGACGAGCGCGACGAACGGGACGGGACGGCCCGGCAGCAGCCTCGCCGGGTGCGCCGGCTCAGAGTCGGCCGAGCCGCTTCAGCACCCGGCGCGGGTGGTTGGAGATGATCGCGTCGACACCCAGCTCGAGCAGCAGGTCGATGTCCGCGGGCTCGTCGGCGGTGAACACGTGCACCCGGTGCCCCCGCGCGCGGAACCGGTCGACGACGTCGGGGTAGCGGCGCACGTACGGCAGCGCGATGCTGGCCGCCTGCACGTGCGCCGGCAGCGCGCCGTCGCGGTACCGGACCGGCACGCGGTCCATGTTCAGCACCGTCGGCAGGCTCGGCGCGAGGGCGTGCACGCGGCGCAGCGACGTCGGCGCGTAGGAGAGCACGGCGACCCGCGAGGTCGACCGCGACACCGGCCGGGCGCAGCCGCGCTCCTCGAGCACCTCGAGCAGCCGGCGCTCGACGAGCCCGCCGTAGCGGGTCGGGTGCTTGGTCTCGACCTGCAGCTGCACCGGCCGGCCGTCCGGCGCCTCGAAGCCGAGCACCAGGTCGAGCAGCCGCTCGAAGGTCAGCACCCGGCCGCGCTCGGGGTCGGTGTCGGCCTCCTCCCACGCGGCCTCGAGCAGCGGGTCGCGCTGCCGGGCCTTCCAGCTGGCGAAGTCCAGCTCGGCCAGCTCGGCCAGCTCCAGCGTCGACACGACGCCGCGGCCGTCGGAGGTGCGGTCGACGCGCCGGTCGTGCACGCAGACGAGCACTCCGTCGCGGGTCAGCCGGACGTCGCACTCGACGGCGTCGGCGCCGTCGGTGAGCGCCTGCTCGTAGGCGGCCAGCGTGTGCTCGGCCCGCACGCCGGAGGACCCGCGGTGGGCCACCACCGTCACGGTCCCGGTCGGGGGCACGGCGCCCGTCAGCTCCTGCGGCGCACGTGCGGGTCGACGCCGTTGACGACGTCGACGACCGGCTCGCCGTCGAGCACCCGCCGCAGGTTGGCGGTCGTCTGCGCGACGATCCGCATCGCCGCCTGGCCGGTGGAGCCGGCCATGTGCGGGCTCAGCAGCACGTTCGGCGCCGACCGCAGCGCGGCGTCGGCGGGCAGCGGCTCGGCGGCGAAGGCGTCCACGGCGGCGGCGCCCAGCCGTCCCTCGGCCAGCGCCGCGGCGAGGGCGTCCTCGTCGACGATCGACCCGCGGGCGCCGTTGACCAGCAGCGCCCCGGGCTTCATCCGCGCCAGCCGCTCGGCGGAGAGCAGGCCGCGGCTCGCGTCGCCGAGGGCGATGACGAGCACGACGACGTCGGCGCGCGCGAGCAGGTCGTCGAGCTCGGCGTAGGGCACCGGCGCGTCGTCGTGCCGGCGGCGCGACCAGTAGACGACGTCGCACGACAGGCCGGCGAACATGCCGGCGACCCGCCGGCCGATCGGTCCCATGCCGACGACGCCGACCGTCGAGCCGGCCAGCTCGCGGCCACCGAGGCTGGTCTGCGGCCACTCGCCGCGTCGGACGGCGGCGTCGGCCTCGACCGTCCTGCGCATCAGCGCGAGCGTCGCGGACAGGCACCACTCGGCGACGCTGACGGTGTTGGAGCCGGCGCAGTTGCTCACCGGCACGCCGGCGCGGGCGCAGGCGTCGACGTCGATGCCGTCGACGCCGACGCTCGGCTGCTGCACGAAGCTCACCCGCGGTCCGGGGTCGTCGAGCCGCAGCGACGGCGACCAGTCGCCGATGACCAGGTCGGCCTCGGGCAGCAGCGCCTCGACGGCGTCCTGGGTGCGCTCGGCCGGGGTCACCAGCCGCATCCGCGGGTCGGCGAACAGGCCGGCGAGCACCTCGTGCGGCAGCGGCGGCAGCGCGAGCACCGTCCACTGCCGGTCGCCGGCCGCGGGCGGCGGACCGTCCTGGCTGCTCACCTCGTCGAGTCTGCCGCACCCGGCGGGTCGGGCAGCAGCACGCCACGGCCGAGCAGCCCGGCCGGGTCGAGCGCCGCCTTCACCGCGCGCATCGCGGCCAGCTCGGCCGGCGTCCGCGACAGGTGCAGCCACCGGCGCTTGAGCCGCCCGACGCCGTGCTCGGCGCCGATGCTCCCGCCGTGCGCCGAGGCCAGCCGCAGGACGGCGTCGTCCACGGCGTCGTCGTCGGGGCCGGGGCCGAGCACGTTGACGTGCAGGTTGCCGTCTCCGACGTGGCCGAAGACGTGAGTGGTGCACCCCGCGGCCGCGCGCGACACGGCTGCCGGCAGCTCGGCCAGGAAGGCGGGGATCCGGCCGACCGGCAGCGAGACGTCGAGCTTGTGCGGCGTCCCCAGCCGCGTGCCGAGCCGGGCCAGCGCCTCGGTGAGGCCCTCGCGGCAGGCCCACAGCCGGGCGGCGTCGGCCGCGTCGGCGGCCACGGCGACGTCGAGCACCGGGCCGCCGTCGAGCGCCCCGGCCAGACCGGCCTCGGCCTCGAGCAGCAGCAGGACGGGCGCCGGCCGGCGCAGCGGCGCCGGCAGGCCCAGCTCGTCGCGGACGAGCGCGAGACCGTCGTCGAGCAGCAGCTCCGCGGCGCGCAGGCCCTGCGCCGCCCGCCGCGCCCGCCCGACCAGCTCGACCGCCGAGGCGACGTCGGGCAGGCCGACCAGGGCGGTCTCCCGACCGCGCGCCGGCGCGACCAGCCGGAGCCGGACCGCCGTGACGACGCCGAGCGTCCCCTCGCTGCTGACGAGCAGCTGCGCGAGGTCGTAGCCGGTCGCGTCCTTGCGCAGACCGGCGGTCCGGTCGACGACGGAGCCGTCCGCGAGCACTGCCTGCGCGCCGAGCACCTGCGCCCGGGTCGTGCCGTGCGCGACGACGTGCAGCCCGCCGGCGTTCGTCGCGACCGTGCCGCCGACGGTCGCGCTGTCGCGGCTGGCCATGTCGACGCCGTAGTCCCAGCCGGCCGCTCGGGCGTGCGCCTGCAACGACGCGAGCGTCACCCCGGCACCGGCCAGCACGCTGCCGTCCTCGACCGGGCCGAGCCCGGTCAGCCGGCTCGTGCAGAGCACGACCGTCCCGTCGGGCACCGCGCCGGCGACCAGGCCGGTCCCGCCGCCGCGCACGGTGACGCCGACGCCGTGCTGCGCGCAGGTGGTGAGCACGGCCGCGACCTGTCCGGCGTCGTCCGGCAGCGCCACCGCGAGCGCTCGGCCGCGGACCCGACCGGTCCAGTCGACCTCGTACGGCGAGCGGTCCGGCGCCAGCCGGACCCCGGCCGCCAGCGCGTCGACGACGGCGGTCGGGGGCGGCACCCGCCCATCGTGCCCCGGCTGCGCGAGACTGCTCCGGTGACCGCCGCCGTCCCCGACCCGACGACCGGCCCGACGGCCGACGTGACGGCCGACCTCGTGGTGCTCGGCGCCGGCGCCACCGGGCTCGGGGCCGCCCGGGCGGCGCGGGCCGGCGGCGCGCGCGTGGTGCTGGTGGAGGCCGAGCGCCCGGGGGGCGACTGCACGCACTACGGCTGCGTGCCGAGCAAGGCGCTGCTGGAGACCGCGCGCCGGGTCGCGGCGGCACGCTCGGGTCCCCGCTACGGGTTCAGCGCGCAGGTCGACGTCGACTTCCGCGCGGTGATGGACCGGGTGGCGGCCGTGGTGGCCGAGGTCGAGCACGACGAGTCGCCCGAGACGCTCGCCGCGGAGGGGATCGAGCTGCTCGCCGGCCGGGGGTCGTTCACCGACGCGCGCACGCTCGAGGTCCGCGGCGCGGACGGCGCCACCCGGACCGTGCGCAGCGAGCGGTTCGTCGTCGCGACCGGCTCGCGCGCGACCGTGCCGCCCGTCGACGGGCTCGACGCCGTCGCGTACCTGGACAACCGCACGGTGTTCGACCTGCGCGAGCAGCCGACCCACCTGCTCGTGCTCGGCGGCGGGCCGATCGGCGTCGAGCTCGCGCAGGGCTTCCGTCGCCTGGGCTCGCAGGTGACGGTCGTGCAGAGCGGCGGTCGGCTGCTGCCGCGCGACGACGTCGAGGCCTCGCGCGCGCTGACCGCGGTGCTCGAGCGCGAGGGCGTGCGGGTGCTCACCGGCGCGAGAGCGGTGGCCGCCGAGCCGGGCCCGGTGCTGCACCTGTCGGACGGCACGTCGCTGCGGGGGTCGCACCTGCTCGTCGCCGCCGGCCGCACGCCGACCAGCTCCGGCTTCGGCCTGGAGCGCACCGGCGCCCGCACCGACGACAGGGGGCGCGTCGTCACCGACGGGCACCTGCGCGCGGCGCCGACCGTGTGGGCCGCCGGCGACTGCACCTCGGCGCTGCTGTTCACGCACGTCGGGGACGAGCAGGGCCGGCTCGCGGCGCGCAACGCCCTGGCCGGCAGGCGGTTCTGGCGTCGCGGCTCCTGGGACGACCGGGTGGTCCCGTGGGTGACCTTCACCGAGCCCGAGGTGGCGCAGGTCGGGCTCACCGAGGCGCAGGCGCTGGCCGAGCACGGTGAGCGGGTCCGGGTCGCCGTCGTCCGCGACGCCGACGCCGACCGCGCGCGCACCGCCGGCGAGACCGACGGCTTCGTCAAGCTCGTCGCGGTGCCGGGTCGCGTCGGCGGCATGGTGCTCGGCCGGCTCGTCGGCATGACGGCGGTGGGCCCGGTCGCCGGCGAGCTGCTCGGCGAGGCCGCGCTGTCCATGCGCGCCGGCACCCTCGTGGGCCGGCTCGCCCAGACGGTGCACGCCTACCCGACCTGGTCGCTGTCGACCCGGATCGCGGCCGCGCGCCTGTTCGCCGACGTCGGCGGCACCGGCGACCGGCCCGCCCGGCCGGAGTGACCTACTTGAGCAGGCGCGAGAGGCGCCGGTCGGCCAGCGGCTTGCCGCCGGTCTGGCAGGTCGGGCAGTACTGCAGGGACTTCGTGGCGAACGACACCTCGCGCACGGTGTCGCCGCAGCGCGGGCACGGCAGGCCGGTCCGGCCGTGCACGTTCAGCCCCGACTTCTTCTCCGCCTTGAGCCTGCCGGCGGCCAGGCCCTCGGCGCGACCCACGGCCTCGCGGATCGTGCCGACGAGCGCGGCGTGCAGCCGCGCGACGTCGTCCGCCGTCAGGGAGGTGCCCGGCGTGAACGGCGACAGGCCGACCTCCCAGAGCACCTCGTCGCTGTAGGCGTTGCCGACGCCGGCGAGCACGCTCTGGTCGGTGAGCAGTCCCTTGACCTGACCGCGCTGGCCCTCCAGCAGCCCGGCGAGGACGTCGACGGTGAAGGCCGGGTCGAGCACGTCGATGCCGAGCCGCGCGACACCGGGCACCTCGGCCGGGTCCTTGACGAGGTACACGGCCAGCCGCTTCTGCGTGCCCTGCTCGGTGAGGTCGAAGCCCGAGCCGTCGTCCAGGTGCACCCGCATGCCGAGCGGGCCCTTGCCCATCCTCGGCATCCCGGTCGGCAGCGACTCGCGCCAGTGCAGCCAGCCGGCGCGCGCGAGGTGCACGACGAGGTGCAGGCCGCCGACCGTGCCGTCACCCGACCCGCCTGCCGTGCCGTCACCCCACCCGCACACCGCGAGGTCCAGGAACTTGCCGTGCCGCGTGGCCCCCGTCAGCTCGAGCCCGGCGAGCGCCGTCGGCGGCGGGTCGTAGGTCTTGAGCACGTGGATGCCCGGCACGTCGACCCGGGCGACGACGCGGCCCACCGCCCGCTCGCGCAGGAACGCGGCGAGCGCCTCGACCTCCGGCAGCTCCGGCACGGGGTGAGCGTGTCAGAAGGAGGGCCGGACGGCGCGTTCCGCCCGGCGCACGCCGTAGCGTCCTGCCCGCGATGACCCGACGACGCCAGGTACCGGCCGACGAGCAGGCCTGGCTGCGCACCTACGACCCGACGGCGTTCCCGCCGTTCGCCGTCACCGTCGACGTCGTGCTGCTCACCGTGCGGCCGAGCGCCACCGGCCCCGGCCGGTTCTCGGTGCTGCTGGTCGAGCGCGACACGCACCCCTTCCGCGGCGACCTCGGCCTGCCGGGCGGGTTCGTGCAGCCGGACGAGGACCTCGACACCGCCGCCGTCCGCCGGCTCGAGCAGGAGCTGAACGTGCGCCCCGGCCGGCAGACGGCGGGCGTCCACGTCGAGCAGCTCGGTGCCTTCGGCGCGCCGGACCGCGACCCGCGGATGCGGGTGGTGTCGGTGGCCTACCTCGTCTTCGCGCCCCACCTGCCCGCCCCGGTGCCCGGGCGACGGACCCGCTCGGTCGAGTGGGTGCCGGTCGACGACGTCCGGCCGGGGCTGGCCTTCGACCACGACGACGTGCTGGCGGCCGGTCTCGAGCGGGCCCGCGCCAAGCTCGAGTACACGCCGCTCGCGGCGGCGTTCTGCCCGGACGAGTTCACCGTCGCCGACCTGCGCAAGGTGTACGAGGCGGTGTGGGGCGTGCCGCTCGACCCGCGCAACTTCCACCGCAAGGTCACCGGGACGCCGGGCTTCCTCGTGCCGGTCGGGCGGCCGGCGCCGGTCGGGCCCGGCGGCGGGCGCCCTGCCGCCCTGTTCCGGCGCGGACCGGCACGCACCCTGCACCCGCCGATGCTGCGGCCGGCGCCGGCGGCCGAGTGACAGGCGCCTGGCGGGAGGCGGTGCCTCCCGGGCCCGTCCTGGCCCACTACGGCGGGGTGCCCGAGGCGCTGACGATCGCCCTGCCGATCGCGATCTTCGCCGGCTTCCTGCTGCTCGAGCGGCGGGCGCGCCGGCGTGACCGCGAGCGCGCGGAGGCGCCGCCGCGGGACGATGCCCGGGTCGAGGACGGGGAGGCACCGTGAGCGAGCGACCGCTGGAGGACGGGATCGTGCGGCCGGGCCGGGTCGACCTGTCGTACGGGCAGTACCTGCACCTCGACGCCGTGCTCACCGCGCAGCACCCGGTCAGCCGGCCGGTGCACCACGACGAGCTGCTGTTCATCGTCCAGCACCAGACCTCAGAGCTGTGGCTCAAGCTGGTGCTGCACGAGCTGCGTGCGGTCCGCGACCACCTGGACGCCGATGCGCTGCGGCCGGCCCTCAAGGGCATCGCCCGGGTCAAGCACGTGCAGCAGACGCTCACCGAGCAGTGGTCGGTGCTGGCCACGCTGACGCCGTCGGAGTACGCGGAGTTCCGCGGGTTCCTCGGCACGTCCTCGGGCTTCCAGTCGTGGCAGTACCGCGCGGTGGAGTTCCTGCTGGGCAACAAGAACCGGGCGATGCTCGACGTCTTCGCCGACGACGAGCAGGCGCTGGCGCTGCTCACCGAGCTGCACGACTCGCCGACGGTGTACGACGCGTTCCTGCACCACCTGGCGCGCTCCGGCCACGACGTGCCGGCGCGGGTGCTCGAGCGCGACGTCACGAAGGCCTGGGAGTTCGAGCCGGACCTCGTGCCGGTCTACCGCCGGATCTACTCCGACCCGCACACCCACTGGGAGGCCTACGAGGCCTGCGAGGAGCTGGTCGACCTCGAGGACAACTTCCAGTTCTGGCGCTTCCGGCACCTCAAGACCGTCGAGCGCACGATCGGCGTGAAGCGCGGCACCGGGGGCTCGAGCGGCGTGGCGTTCCTGCGCAAGGCGCTGGAGCTGACCTTCTTCCCTGAGCTGTACGCCGTCCGCACCGAGATCGAGGAGCCGTGACCGGCACGGCGACCGACCACCTCGCCCGGGCCCGCGACCTCGACGCCGCCGACCAGCTGGCGGCGTACCGCGAGCTGTTCCTGCCCGGCACCGACCTCTCCGCCTACTTCGACGGCAACAGCCTCGGCCGGCCGCTGCGGGCGACGGCCGAGCGGCTCGAGGCGTTCGTGCGCGAGCAGTGGGCGGGCCGACTGATCCGCGGCTGGACCGACGAGTGGCTGGAGTGGCCGGAGCGGGTCGGGGACTCGATCGCGCGGGTGGCGCTCGGCGCGGCGCCGGGTCAGGTCGTCGTCGCCGACTCGACGACCGTGCTGCTCTACAAGCTGGCCCGCGCCGCGGTGGACGCGCGCCCGGACCGGCGCGAGATCGTCGTCGACACGGACAACTTCCCGACCGACCGATACGTCGCCGAGGGCATCGCCGCCGAGCGCGGCCTCACGCTGCGCTGGGTCGACACCGACCCCGCCGCCGGCATCACCGTCGAGCAGGTCGCCGACGCCGTCGGGCCGCGGACGGCGCTGGTGCTGATGAGCCACGTCGCCTACCGCTCGGCGTGGATCGCCGACGCGGCCGCCATCACGCAGACCGCCCACGCCGCAGGCGCTCTCGTGCTGTGGGACCTCTCGCACTCGGTCGGGTCGGTGGAGCTGGACCTCGACGGCTGGGGCGTCGACCTCGCCGTCGGCTGCACCTACAAGTACCTCAACGGCGGCCCGGGCGCGCCGGCGTTCGGGTACGTGCGGCGCGAGCTGCAGGACGCGCTGCAGCAGCCGGTCTGGGGCTGGATGGGCCGGCGCGACGCGTTCGTCATGGGCCCGGGCTACGAGCCGGCCGACGGCGTCCGCAGCGTGCTGAGCGGCACGCCGCCGATCCTCGCGATGGTGCCGCTGCGCGCCTTCCTCGACGTGCTCGAGGAGGTCGGCATGCCGGCGGTGCGGGCCAAGTCGCGGCTGCTCACGGCGTACGCCGTCGAGCTCGCCGACGCCTGGCTGCCCGGCGTCGAGCTGGTCTCGCCGCGCGACCCGGACCGCCGCGCCGGGCACGTGACCCTGCGGCGCCGCGGGTTCCGCGACGTGCTCGGCGCGCTGTGGGACGCGGGCGTCCTGCCGGACTTCCGCGAGCCGGACGACATCCGGGTCGGGCTGGCCCCGCTGTCGACGTCGTTCGTCGAGGTGCACGAGGGCATGGCCGCCCTGCGCGACGCCACCACCACCTGACCCTGCCGCCCCGCCTGATCGACCGGAGGGCTCCCGACGGTTTCGGGGGCCGTCGGAGCCGTCGGGAGCCCTCCGGTCGATCAGGCGGGGCGGCAGGGTCAGGTGG
>DATMJH010000413.1:0-10943 GCA_035554015.1 Mycobacteriales bacterium | reverse complement strand
AGGTGGACCGCACCTTCGTGGCCGCCGCCCCGACCTCGTACGGCGACGCCGCGATCGTGCGCGCCACGATCGAGCTCGCCCACGGGCTCGGGCTGTCCGTCGTCGGGGAGGGCGTCGAGACGCAGCGCCAGCTCGACCTGCTGGTCGCCTCCGGCTGCGACTCCGTGCAGGGCTACCTGCTCGCGAAGCCGGCGCCGGTCGAGCAGTTCGTCGCCCGCCTCACCGAGGTCCACATCCCGGTGCTGGAGGCCAAGGCCGCCGCGCTCGCCGACCCGGTGCGCGTGCCGCTGCAGCGCTGACGATCAACCACCGAGCGCGGCGACCAGCGCGCGCACCCTGCGGTCCGCCAGCTGCTCGGCCAGCGTCGTCTCGCCGGCCACCAGGCGCCGGAACCGCGGCCACATGCCCGGACCGCGCCGCATCACCTCGTGCACGGCGCGCGGGTGCCGGGAGAACGCGCGCAGGGCCCGGCGCCCGGCCGCGACGTCGGCGCCAAGCTCGGCGCGCACCGCGCGCTCGTAGGACGCCGGGTCGCCGGCCGCCGCGGCGCCCGCGAGCGCACCCGAGCGCAGCGCGAACGAGATGCCCTCGCGGGTCCACGGCTCGAGCAGGCCGGCGGCGTCACCGGCCACCAGGACGCGGCCGCGGCGCAGCGGGGAGCCGGCCGCGCGCACCCGCGTCAGGTGGCCGCCGACGTGCTCACCACGCTGCAGGTCGAGGCCGAGCCGCTGCACGACGTCGCGGAAGTACTGCCGCACCTCACCGCCGCGTGCGCGGGCACCGATCACGCCCACCGTCAGCCGGTCGCCCTTCGGGAACACCCAGCCGTACGAGCCGGGCACCGGCCCCCAGTCGAGCAGCACGTGCCGCTCCCAGCCGGGCCGGGCTGGGAACTCGCCCTCCATCCCGAGATCCACCTGCTCGCACACGACTCCGACGTGCGCGGCGGCGCGGCTGCCGGAGCCGTCGGCGCCGACGACGGCGCGGGCCCGCACCGGTCCGCCGCTGGTCGTGACGACGACGGCGTCCGGCTGCGCGTCGTAGCCGGTGACGGTCGTCCGCGTCCGCAGCTCGGCACCCGCCTCCTGCGCGCGGCGCACCAGCGCGGCGTCGAGGTCGGCGCGCAGCACCATCGGCAGGAACGGGGTCGCCTGCCGTTCGTAGCCGGCGCGGCCCCGTGAGGTGAACGTGAACCGGCCGGCGACGTCCAGAGCCAGCGCGTCGACGTCCACCCCGGCCCGGCGCACCTCGCGCTGCGAGACGCCGATCAGCCCGCCGCCGCAGCGCTTGTACCGCGGCAGTTCCTCGCGCTCGAGCAGGAGTGTGCGGGCACCCGCGGATGCCGCCTCGCGTGCCGCTGCCGCGCCGGCAGGACCGGCGCCGACCACGACGACGTCCCAGACAGCACCGCTCACGTGAGCAGTGACTCGGGCACGTCGACCAGCCGCGAGCGCAGGTACTCCCCGAGGCCCTTGGCCTGCGGGTCGAACCGGGTGCTGCTCGCGACGCCCTCGCCGAGCAGGCCGTGCACCACGACGTTGACCGCACGCAGGTTCGGCAGCAGGTGCACGTCGACGTCGAGGCCGTCGGCCTCCGGCAGCAGCGCCCGGAACCCCTTCTCGTCGAGGAACGACGCGAGCCAGGCGTACGCCTCGTCGGTGCGCGCCCAGAAGCCGACGTTGGCGTTGCCTCCCTTGTCGCCCGAGCGGGCGCCGACCAGCGTCCCCAGCGGCACCCGCCGGGTCCCGCCCCCGGCCGTTGCGTCAGGAACCCCCAGCGTGCCGTCGCTCCGGGGGCCTGACGTCCCGGCGCCCGACGCCGTTGCGTCAGGAACCCCCAGCGTGCCGTCGCTCCGGGGGCCTGACGTCGGGGTGTGGGGCACCACCTCGCGCCGGCCGTCGGCGTGGACGACGACCTGCTCGACCTCGGCGGCGTCGACGAGCGCCGGCCAGTAGACGCCGTACGGCGTCGCGTCGCCCGGCGGCGACGTCAGCGTGAAGCCCGGGTAGCTGGCGAGCGCCAGCTCGACGGCGGCGCCCGAGAACGCCCGTCCCACCGTGGCGGCGTCGCCGTCCTTGACGGTCACCCGCAGCAGCGCGGCGGCCTGCTCGTTCGTCGGGGCGTCCTCGCGGTCGAGCCGCACCAGCCTCGTGTCGACGACGGCGGGCTGCACCGGCAGCGCGTCCCGGAGCCCGGCGAGCGCGAGGTCGGCCTTGGCCTCGACGTCGAGGCCGGTGAGCACGAACTCCATGCGGTTGCGGAAGCCGCCGAGCATGTTCAGGCAGGCCTTGAGCCGGCCGGGTGGCGGGGCGCCCACGACACCCGACACGTGCACGCGGTCAGCGGCCTGCTGCTCCAGGCGGATCGTCGAGAAGTCGGTGCTCACATCGGGACCCAGGTACCAGCGCGGGCCGATCTCGTACAGCAGCTGGGCGGTCACCGTGCCGACCGTCACCGCGCCGGCCGTGCCGTCGTGCTTGGTGATGACGGCCGACCCGTCCTCGTGCACCTCCGCGACGGGGAAGCCGGGGTGAACCGGGTCGGGCACGTCCTCCCGCCAGAAGCTGTAGT
Source organism: Mycobacteriales bacterium (assembly GCA_035554015.1). GTDB lineage: Bacteria > Actinomycetota > Actinomycetes > Mycobacteriales > SCTD01 > DATLGD01. Next base: position 8,372 of record DATMJH010000413.1, on the reverse strand, counting down.
TGCCGCCGGTCGCCTGGGCGCCGCACTCGAGCACGTGCCCGACGACGGTCGCGCCGGCCAGCCGGTCCCAGTCGTCGCCGGCCCACCCGTAGTGGGCGGCGCACGGCCCGACGACGAGCGAGGCGTCGGTGACCCTCCCGGTGACGACCACCTGGGCCCCGCCGCGCAAGGCTGCCGCGATGCCCCAGGCGCCCAGGTAGGCGTTGGCCGTGAGCACGCCGCGGTCGCCGAGGGGCTCGCCGGTGTCGAGGTGGTCCAGCGCGGGCCGCAGGTCCGCCACGCGGGCGAGCAGGTCGTCGCCCTCGACGTGCGCGACCGGCAGGTCGAGCCCGAGCGCGGCCGCGGCGTCGCGCACCGCCGCAGCGCAGCGGGCCGGCGCCAGCCCGCCGGCGTTGACGACGACCTTGGTCCCGCGGTCGGCCACGGTGCCCAGGACCGGCTCGAGCTGGCGCAGGAAGGACGTTGCGTACCCTCGGGAGGGATCCTTCGCCTTCTGGCGAAACAGGATCAGCATCGTGAGCTCGGCGAGGTAGTCGCCCGTCACCACGTCGACGGGTCCGTCGTTGAGCACCTCGGACAGAGCGCCGGCCCGGTCGCCGAGGAAGCCGGAGCAGTTCGCCACGCGCAGGACCACGACGAGAGCGTGCCACCCCACGGTGGCCGGGACAGGAGCAGGAGTGCGGCAGCGGCTCGCCGGACGCCACGGGGTGCAGGTCGCGGTCGTCGCGACCGCGCTCGTCGGCGTGCTGGCGGGGGGTGCCGTCGGTGCCGCGGCGCTGCGCGACGAGCCCGCACCCGCCGCCGCGTCGCTCGACCAGTCGCTCGGTGCGCCCGAGCGCGCCGACCGGCAGCGCACCGTCACCCCGAAGGGCGCCGTCCCGCCGTCGCCGGTGCAGATCACGCCGGGCGCCGTCGCGCCGCTGCGCGCCCTGCGCACCGCCGACGTCGTCGTCCGCTCGGCCGCGCCCCTGCCGGCGGACGTCGTCGCCCGGCTGCGGGCTCTCGACGGCGTCGTGGCCGGCGCGCTGCTCGACGCCGGCACCGCCACGCTCGGCAGCACCGAGCTCGCCGTCGTGGGAGCCGACCCGTCCGAGCTGCGCGGCTTCACGCCGGAGGAGACCGCGAGCTCCGACCCGCTCTGGCAGGCCGTGGCGCGCGGCGAGCTCGCGCTCGGCCACGCGGTGCAGCGCGACGCGAAGCTGCCGCTCGGCGGCGACGTCGAGCTGTCCGGCCGGTCGCTGCGGCTGGGCGCGATCGCCGAGTTCGGCCTGCCGCGCACCGACGCCGTGGTGTCGCGCTCCGTCGCCCGCGCCCTCGGCGCGACGCCCGACGCCGTCCTCGTGCTCGCCGCGCCGGAAGCCGAGACCGACGACCTCGAGCGAGCGGTCCGCGCCGTCGCGGGCGACGCGGTGCAGGTCGACCTGCTCCGCCCGCCGGACGTCGCTCCGTCGCGGCTGCAGGGCCGGCCGAGCTCGTGGCGCGAGCTGTACATCGACTCCGCGCGCTACTGCCCCGGCCTGTCATGGACCGTGCTCGCCGCCATCGGCCAGGTCGAGAGCGCGCACGGCAAGCACCTGGGCCCGTCGAGCGCCGGCGCTCTCGGCCCCATGCAGTTCCTGCCCTCGACGTGGGAGCACTACGGGCTCGACGGCGACGGCGACGGCGAGGCCGACATCATGAACCCGCTCGACGCCGTGCCGTCGGCGGCGCACTACCTGTGCGTCTCGGGAGCCTCACGCGGCGAGAGCGGCCTCTACGACGCGATCTTCGCCTACAACCACGCCGACTGGTACGTGCAGAAGGTGCTCGCGCTCGCCGCGCAGTACCGGTAGCGCTCAGCCCAGCAGCACCGCGACGGCGTGGATGACCACCCCGGCCAGCGCGCCGACCACCGTGCCGTTCACGCGGATGAACTGCAGGTCCCGGCCCGCCGCCAGCTCGATCCGCTCGGCGGTCGCCGGCCCGTCCCACCGCGCGACGGTGTCCTCGACCAGCCGGGTGAACTCGCCGGCGTAGTTCTCGACGACGTGCAGCACCGCGGCCTCCAACGCCTGCTCGAGCCGGTCGCGGACGTCGGCGTCGTCGAGCGCGCGCCGGCCGACGCCGCGCAGGGCGCGGGCGACGCGCGCGGGACCCGGTCCGTCGAGGTCGCCGAGCGTTCCGCGCAGCTGCACCAGCCCGCCGTCGACGACGCGCAGCAGCCAGCCGCGCACGTCGTCGTCGTGCAGCACGTCCGCCACCAGGCCGTCGACCCGTACGGCGAGCTCGGTGCCGGACTGCAGGTCGCGCGCGACCCGCTGCAGGAACTCCTCGAGGGCGGTGCGCAGCTCGTGGTGCGGGTCGGCCTCGACCTCGCGCGCGATCTCCACCCAGTTGTCGACGAGCCGGTCGATGCGCCGGTCGGTGGCGAACAGCCACAGCAGCCAGCTGCGCCGCTCGACGAGCCGCCGCACGGTGGTGCGCACCGTGACGCGGTTGTCCTCGACCAGCCGGCGGACGTAGGGCAGCGCGGTGTCGAGCAGCGGCCGGTGCGCCCCGCCCGCCGTCACGTCGGCGAGCAGCGAGCCGGCGAGGCCGGCGTACGAGCGGCTCGCCGCGTCCCGCCGGGCCACCTCCAGCGCGAGGTCGACGACGTCGTCGGCGCGTACGACGTCGAGCGCCGCGGCCGCCGTGCCGACCAGCTCACGGCCGAGCCGGTCCGCGGTGCTGCCGGACGTCACCCACGTCGCGACGCGCGTCACGACGTCGGCGTCGGCGAGCCGGGCCCGCACGTTCGCGCGGGTCAGGAAGTGACCGGTGACGAAGTCGCCCAGGCTCGCGGCGAGCTCGTCCTTGCGCTTGGGGACCAGAGCCGTGTGCGGGACCGGGATGCCCAGCGGGTGTCGGAACAGCGCCGTGACGGCGAACCAGTCGGCCAGGCCGCCCACCATGCCGGCCTCCGCGGCGGCCCGCACGAACCCGACGACGCCACGCTCGCCGTCGTCGGCGAGGAAGGTGAGCAGGTAGACCGCCGCCGCCGCGACGAGCAGCCCGGTGGCGCCCCGCTTGGCCCGGCGCAGCGCTCGGCGGCGGGCCCGCTCGGTACGCTCGTCGCCGAGCAGGACAGCCAGGTCCGGAGCGGTCATCCTCCGGCGAGCGTCTCGACCAGCCGGGGCTGGGCCTCGAGCCGGGCCCGCACCGAGTCGGCCACCGTGCGCACGACCCGGTCGGCGCGCATGAGTCGCATGGGGTTCAGCCCCATCGCGCGCAGGTCGGCGGCGGTCGGCTGGAAGACCACGACGGTCGCGCCGCGGCGGCGCAGCAGGCGCACCTCCCGCGCGAGGTAGCGCCGCACCGCGAACCGCACCGCCGCATCGGGTGTCGGGCCGGCGCCACGGGCGACGCTCATCGGCGAGGAGATGACGACCAGCTCGGGTGAGTCCTGCCGCACGACGTCGGCGTTCGTCGGTGAGTGCCCGCCGCCGTCGACGTAGTGCTCCCCGCCGACGAGCACCGGCGCGAAGTAGCCGGGGATCGCGCACGACGCGGCGACCGCTGTCCCGACGTCGGTGCGCGGGGCGCCCGGAGTGCCGAAGACGACGCGCCGGGCGTCCCGCGCCCGTACCGCGCAGACGAGGAGCTTCCCGTCGGGCCAGCGGTCGCCGTGCAGCTTCCGGACGCCGTACGCGATCGACTCGGTGCTGGTGCGGCCGGCGGGCAGCAGCGACGACAGCACGGCTCCAGGACGTACCGACCACGGCCGCCGGGCCGCCGCCACGACCGCCGCGGGAGCCAGCGGCCGGCGGCCGGTGACGGGCGCCTCCTGCTGCAGACGGACGCCGGCCGCTCGCGCTCGCGTGGCCCGCAGCAGCTCCTCTGCCTCGCGTGACATCGGTTCGCCGGACAGGGCGGCGCACTGGTCGCGCGCCGCCAGACCGCCGGCCAGCCCGGCCGCGACGAGGGAGCCGGCCGACGTGCCGACGACGACGCCGGCCCGCCGGCCGTCGAAGCCGGCGAGCTCGTGCAGCGCCGTCAGCACACCCAGGTGGAAGGCCTGTCCGGTCAGGCCGCCGGCGCCCAGGACGAGCGCCGTCCTCACGCCGGCGCCCACGGCACCGTCGCCTGCAGCACCGCCTCCGCCAGCGCCTCGGTGCGCAGGTGCGTGCCGGCCGAGTACGCCGGGTCGCGCACCATGTCGCTGAAGGCCTGCCGGCTCGGGTAGCGGACCAGCAGCACGGCGTCCCACGACTGACCCGGCTCGGCCACGAGCGCCGTCGAGCCGTCGCCGACGTAGAGCACCTCGGCGCCGAACGGCGCGGCGGTGCGGCGGAAGTGCTCGACGTACTCGAGGTACCGCGCCCGGCCGCCGTCGGCCTTGAAGCGCAGCAGGTTGAGCATCACAACCGGCCCGCCAGGGTCCTCGGCGAGGTAGCGCTTGAGGTCCGCGCCTCGGGGGTCGACCGCCACGGGGAGTCCTTCCTGTAGAACGAGCCGAGCCCTTCGTCCCGAAGGGTGCCACTGCACCGGGAGGGCCCGACGTGAGCACGCCGTTCGCCGGCTTCCAGAACGAGGTCTACCTCAACGGCCTGTTCGGGCAGCAGCCGGAGCTGCCGTTCGGCTGGCGCGAGACCGAGGCCGCCGCGCACCAGGCGATGACCGCGGAGGCTGTGGGCTACGTCGCCGGGGCGGCCGGCGCCGAGGACACGATGCGGGCCAACCGCGAGGCCTTCGACCGCTGGCGGCTGGTGCCACGGATGCTGCGCGGCATCCCCGCCGAACGGGACCACAGCACGACGATCCTCGGGACCGCGATGCCTGCGCCGGTGATGCTCGCCCCGGTCGGCGTGCTGTCGATCGTGCACGAGGGCGCGGAGCCGGCAGTCGCACGGGCGGCCGCCCGGCTGGGCGTGCCGATGATCGCCTCGACCGCGGCGTCGCACACGATGGAGGAGATCGCGGCCGCCGGGGAGGACGCCGCTGCGGGGTCGCCGCGCTGGTACCAGCTGTACTGGCCGGCCGACCGCGAGCTCGCCGCCTCCTTCGTGCGTCGCGCGGGGGCGGCCGGGTACGGCGCCGTCGTCGTCACCCTCGACACCTGGCAGCTCGGCTGGCGCCCGCGCGACCTGGCCACGGCCTACCTGCCGTTCCTGCAGTCGATCGGCATCGCGAACTACCTGTCGGACCCGGTGTTCCGCACCGGGCTGGACAAGACGCCGGAGGACGACCCCGGCGCCGCCGTGCTCAAGTTCGTCGGCCTGTTCAACAACCCGGCGCTCGGCTGGGACGACATCGCGTTCCTGCGCGACCACACCCGGCTGCCGCTCGTGCTCAAGGGCATCCAGCACCCCGACGACGTGCGGCGCGCCGCCGACATCGGCGCTGATGCTGTCGTGTGCAGCAACCACGGCGGGCGCCAGGTCGACGGCGCGGTGGCGTCGCTCGACGCGCTGCCCGGGGTCGTCGAGGCCGCGGGGGCGCTGCCGGTGCTGTTCGACAGCGGGATCCGCTCGGGGGCCGACGCGTGCAAGGCGCTGGCGCTCGGCGCGGCGGCGGTGCTGCTCGGCCGCCCGTACGTGCACGGGCTGGCCCTGGCGGGGGAGGAGGGCGTGCACCACGTGCTGCGCTGCTTCCTCGCCGACCTCGACCTGCAGTCGGGGCTGGCCGGCCACCGCAGCGTGCACGAGCTGACCCGGGAGTCCCTCACCAGGACGGAGTGAGACCCGATCTCGCCGTCGGGCAGGAGTCCGGACACAGATGGCGAAAAGTCCGGGCAGTGGTCCGCGCCCCGTGGGCCCTGTCCGGGAGGTCCCAGCCGTGCCCCGACCGTCTCGTCCGGTGCTCGTCCGGCTCGCCGTCTCCGCGGCGCTGGTCGCGGGAGCCGTTCCCGTCATCGTCTCGGCGCAGGCCGCGCCGGTCGGGCTGATCGCCGAGAACGTCTCCTACGTCACCACGGTGCCGGGTGCGACCGGTGGGCACTCCGTCATCGAGGGCGACCGGCTGTACGTCGGTGCCTACGGCCTCGGGATGCGGCTGTTCGACATCAGCGACCCGCGCAGCCCGAAGGTGCTCGGCGAGTTCTTCCCCGGCCCGCAGCCCGGCCAGCCGGACGCCGACATCGGCGTGCGCGCCGACGCCGTCCCCGACGCGACGGTCATGACCGACCCCGCCGGCGTCGAGCGGCACATCGTCACCCTGAACGGCACCGGCCGTACCGGCGGCACCCAGCAGACCGAGTTCCTTGACTGGACCGACCCGGACGACCCGCGCCTGCTGTTCCGGTACACCGACAGGGACAACGGCGAGTCGCACAACGGGGACATCGTCGACAGCCGGGGCTGGTGGATCCCGTCCGGGCTGGTGAACTTCCGGATCTACGACCTGAAGCCGATGCTGGAGGAGACGCCGCGGGCGCCGCAGCGACTGGTGTCGATCAACCCCAAGGACCTGTGGGAGCAGTCGCCGTACCGCGGTGACCGGCCGGTCGGCGGCGGGTCGACCTCGATCCACGACATCGAGATCTACGCCGACCGCGACGTGCTCCTGCCGCAGGACCAGTGGACCGACCAGGACGGCGACGGCGTCGTCGACCCGACCCGCGCGAAGCGCGACATCGCCCTGGTCGCCGAGGGCGGCAACTACCTGAACGGCAACAACAGCGGCAGCCTCTACATCCTCGACATCACCGACCCGACCGCACCGGTCGCCCTGCTGCGGCACCAGCGCACGGCTGCCGACGGCATCCCGCAGCGGTACGTGCACGAGGCGCAGTTCCTCGACGGCCAGAGCGACGTCATCGTCACCACCGACGAGGACCTGCACGGCGGATGCGGCCGCACCGGCGGCATCGCGACCTTCCGCGTCTCGGAGGACCTCACCTCGATCGACGAGCTCGGGCAGTGGTTCATCGCGGCGGGCACTCCGGCGGCGGTGTGCTCGGTGCACGTGATGAGCACCAAGGACGACTACCTGTTCACCGGCTCGTACAACGCGGGTCTGCAGGTCGTCGACCTCAGCGACCCGGCGAAGCCGGTGACCGCCGGGCGGTACATCGCGCCCGGTGCGAACTCGTGGGGCGCGCTCGTGCACCCGGGCGTGGAGGGGTACCTCACGTACGTCGGCGACTTCGGTGGCCGCGGGCTCGACGTGCTGGAGTTCGCGCCGGCTCCGTAGCCCTGCGACCGACGGGCCTCTCGAGCTGACTTCCTGTCCCGCAGCAACATCATCCGGGTCCGATGATGTTGCTGCGGGACAGGAAGTGCCGCTGCCAGGTCAACGGCAGGCTCGACACCGGGGCGGCCCTGGCGCACGATGCCGGCGTGGGTGACATCGGGACCGAGCGGCGCGAGGTCGAGTTCGAGCCGCTGCCGGCCGAGGCGCAGCCTGAGCCGGCGCCGCAGCCGCTGCCGAGCGAGCCGCAGAAGGAACCCGCGCCGGCGTGAGCTCGCCCGACCGCGACCTCGTCGCCGGCGAGCTGCGCGGCTACCGGCAGTTCGACCTCGTCGACGGCCGGCTGCTGCCGGTGGTGCATGCGCAGACCGGTCCGTGGGCCGTCGAGCAGCGTGCGGTGTGCGCGCTCGACGGGTCGCACCGCGCGCCGGTGCGTGGCTGCACATGCGGCCTGTACGCGATGCACCGGCCGGGCAGTGCGACCGTCTCGCTCGGCGCCGCGAACGCCGTCGTGGCCGCGTCGGGACGTGTCGTGCTGGCCGACCGCGGGTTCCGCGCAGAGCGTGCCCGCGTCGAGGCCGTCGCGCTGCCTGCCACGGTCAGGTGGAGCCCTCGGTCGGCGGCGCGGACTCGTGCCGCACTGGCGTCCGCCTACCCCGGCACCGACGTCTACGGCAGCACCCGCCGGATGCTGCGCGACCACCCTCCGCACGACCTCTCCGCGCTCGGCGTCACGCCACCGCAGGACCGGAGCCGCGGCTACCGGGCCGTCGCGGTCGTGCTGTGGCTGACCTTCGTCGTCGCGGGCTATGGGCTGGTGTTCCTGCCCCGCGACGCCGTCGCCGACGTCGCTGTGACCTGGTGGCCGGTGCTGCTGGTCGGCTTCGCGGCCTGGCAGGCCGCGCTCGTGTGGCTGATCTGCCGGCTGATGGCGCTGCAGATGCCACGGCTCGACGGCACCCCCAGGTCGGCTGGCCGGTGACAGCCCGCTCCCCAGTGCGGTCCTTCGCTCTTGGTGTTCGTGAGGATCGGCCCAGCTCGCTGTCTCGACGCCCGACACCGCGAGGCTCTCCCCGAGCGGGTGCGTTGCTCGACGCGTCGAGGGCAGACCGGGAGCATGACGCACCCAGAGAGCAACAGCGACGGCGAGGGCGGCCTGTCCTCCGGCGGCAGCGGCGACGGCGGCACGCTCGGCGCGCCGAGCTGGGACAGCAAGGAGGAGCCGC
>DATMJH010000412.1:0-2752 GCA_035554015.1 Mycobacteriales bacterium | reverse complement strand
GCGGCCAGCGCCGCCACGCCGCTGACCGCCTTGCCGGTGAGCGACGTCGCGTCGAAGGTCCCCTCGCCGGTGACGACGAGGTCGGCCGGCGTGAGGCGGCCGCCGCCGGCATCGAGGCCGCGTACGCCGTGGCCGACGTCGTCGGGCTCGACGCCGCGCTGACCCGGGCGGCCAGGGCGGCGAGCTCCTCGGCCGGACGGCGTGGCAGCATGGGGTCCCGCGGGCACGTCCTCCGCGGAATGCGGGGGCCCGCCGCCGGGTTCTCCCCAGCAGCACCCGCTCTTCCCTACCTCCAGGAGCCGCGCGATGACCGCCGAGACCACCGGCACCGCCGAGACCGGCACCGCCGCCCCCGAGAGCACCGCCACCGGCGTCGTCCTCTCCGATCCCGCAGCGGAGAAGGTGAAGGCCCTGCTCGCCCAGGAGGGCCGGGACGACCTCGCCCTCCGCGTCGCCGTGCAGCCCGGCGGCTGCTCCGGCCTGCGCTACCAGCTGTTCTTCGACGAGCGCTCGCTCGACGGCGACGCCGTGCAGGAGTACGCCGGCGGCGCCGTCAAGGTGGTCGTCGACCGGATGAGCGTGCCGTACCTGTCGGGCGCCACCATCGACTTCGTCGACACGATCGAGAAGCAGGGCTTCACCATCGACAACCCCAACGCCGGCGGCTCGTGCGCCTGCGGGGAGTCCTTCCACTAGCTCGCGGCTCGTCCGACGGCGCCGTCACCCCTCGAGGGTGGCGGCGCCGTCGTCGTCCGGGCCCGCGTAGCCTCGCAGGATGCGCGAGGCGTTCCTGGTCGGCGGGGTCCGCACCCCGGTGGGTCGTTACGGCGGGGCGCTCGCCGGCGTGCGCCCCGACGACCTGGCGGCGCTGGTGGTCGCCGAGGCGGTGCGCCGCGCCGGTGTCGACCCCGAGCGGGTCGACGAGGTGGTGCTCGGCGACACCAACCAGGCCGGTGAGGACAATCGCAACGTGGCCCGGATGGCCGTGCTGCTCGCGGGGCTCCCGCTGCGCATCAGCGGCCACACCGTGAACCGGCTGTGCGCCAGCGGGCTGACGGCGGTGGCGAACGCCGCGATGGCGGTCAAGACCGGTGAGGCCGACGTCGTCGTCGCAGGCGGCGTCGAGTCGATGACCCGCGCGCCGTGGGTGATGGCCAAGCCCGGCACGCCGTGGGCCAAGCCGGGGGAGGTGCACGACAGCGCGCTGGGCTGGCGGTTCGTCAACCGCAGGCACGACCCGGAGCACACGATCACCCTCGGCGAGACGGCCGAGCGGGTCGCGGCGCTCGACGGCATCACGCGCGAGGAGTCCGACGCGTTCGGCCTGCGCAGCCAGGAGCGGGCGGCCAAGGCGGTCGACAACGGCGCGTTCGACGACGAGATCGTGCCGGTCGAGACCGCTCGCGGCCGCGAGCAGGTCACGGTCAGCCGCGACGAGACGGTGCGGCCGACGTCGCTGGAGAGGCTCGCGTCGCTCAAGCCGGCGTTCCAGGCCGACGGCGTCGTCACGGCCGGCACGTCGTCGCCGCTGTCCGACGGCGCCTCGGCCGTCGTGGTCGCGAGCGAGGAGGCGGTGCGCGACCTCGGCCTCGCGCCGCGGGCGCGCGTCGTCACCACGGCCAACGCCGGGCTCGAGCCGCACCTCATGGGCCTCGGCCCGGTGCCGGCCACCGAGAAGGCCCTGGCCCGCGCCGGCTGGTCCGTCGGCGACCTCGACGTCGTCGAGCTCAACGAGGCGTTCGCCGTGCAGGTGATCGCGAGCGCCCGGCGCCTGGGCCTCGACGAGGAGCGGCTCAACGCCGACGGCGGCGCGATCGCCCTCGGCCACGCGCTCGGCTCGTCGGGCTCCCGGCTGCTCGTGACGCTGCTCGGCCGGCTCGAGCGCGAGCAGGGCACGCGCGGGCTGGTGACGATGTGCATCGGCGTCGGCCAGGGTGCTGCGATGCTCGTCGAGCGGCTCTGACGTCAGGCGGAGTGCCTCACCCGGTCGCCGGCCCCCCGCGAACCGTCAGGAGCCCTCTTGACGGTTCCAGGGCGGGCGGGAACCGGCACAGGGGCTCCACCGGCCGGTCAGGAGCCGTAGTCGCCCCAGCTGTCGACGCCGGCGGCCACGGTCGCGTCGATCTCGACCGGCAGGGCGCCACGGGCCCCGGGCAGCCGGATCTCGGTCGGGACGTACGGGGCGAGGACGCCGGAGACCTCCCGGCAGTCCTCGAGCAGGTCGATGATCGAGGTGGGCTCGTCGTCGGCGGGGACATGGTGGTGGACGCTCATGCCGCCGACGGTAGGCAGTTACCCATGGGTACCCAAGGCCTACTGGGCAGTAGTGTCGGCGGCCGTCCCGGACAGCCCGCGACGGTCCGCACGACGCCGGTCGGATCGCGTCCCGGCTAGCCTCGGCACGATGCGCATCGCCGTCGCCGGTTCCATCGCCACCGACCACCTGTTCAGCTTCGACGGGCGGTTCGTCGAGCTCTTGCTGCCGGAGCAGCTGGGCAAGCTCTCGCTGTCCTTCCTCGCCACCGACCTCCAGGTGCGCCGGGGCGGCACCGGCGCGAACATCGCCTTCGGCATGGGCGTGCTCGGCGGCAACCCGCTGCTGGTGGGCGCGGTCGGCCGCGACGCAGAGGACTACCTGCGCTGGCTGGCCGACCACGGGGTCGACACCTCCTCGGTCCGGGTGAGCGAGACGCTCGCGACCGCTCGGTTCACGTGCACCACCGACCAGGACCTGTCCCAGCTGGCCACCTTC
>DATMJH010000411.1:0-3370 GCA_035554015.1 Mycobacteriales bacterium | reverse complement strand
AGCCCGGCTCTGATGCGCCGCTTGTCGATCTTGCCGACACCGGTACGCAGAAGCTGGTCGACGATCTCGACGCGGCGCGGGCACTTGTAGTGCGTCAGGCGGTCGCGACACCACGACACGACGTCTTCAGGGTCGGGCGGTTCTTCGCGGTCGGCCGGCACGACGAGTGCGACGAGCTGCTCGCCCATCTCGTCGTCCGGCACGCCGACACAGGCGACCTCGGCGATCTGCGGATGACGGCCTAGGACCTGCTCGGCCTCCGCCGGGTAGATGTTGACGCCGCCGGACACCACCATGTCGCTCGCGCGATCGGTGATCCAGACAAACCCCTCGTCGTCCATGACGCCGACCTCGCCGAGGGTGAACAGGCCCGCCTCCTGCGTCCGATCATCGCTGTCTCCGGAGACGTACCGGACGCCGTGCCCGGTGGTGTCTCGGAAGAACAGCCTTCCTTGGACCCCTGGCGGGACGGGCCGGTCGTCCTCGTCGAGCACCATCGCCTCGAAGGGCGGCACGGCTCGTCCGACTGACCCCGGCCGCTGCAGCCACTCTTCGGCACTGATCATGCAGGTCGTCCCGACCTCGCTGGCGCCGTAGGACTCGTGCAGCACGTCGCCGAGCCACTCGATCGCCGCGCGCTTGACCGGCTCGGGGCACTTGGCGCCGACCTGGAGCACGAAGCGCAGGGAGGAGACGTCGTAGGACATGCGCATCCGCTCTGGCAGCGCGAGCAGTCGCTGCAGGTGCGTCGGGACCACGATCGTCGACGCGACTCTGTCGCGCTGCACGACCTCCAGCAGCCGTTGTGCGTCGAAGCGCCCGAGCACGGTGATCGGCGCCCCTCCGAGGAACAGGCGCGTCCCCGTCAGCGGTCCCGAGTGGTACATCGGCCCGACGACGAGGTGGCGACCGTGCGACACCAGGTGGTTCTTGCTCAGGTGCGCGACGTGCTCTCGCACGTCGTCACCACCCACCCAGCTCGTCGGCGGCAGCTCCACGCCCTTCGGTCGACCGGTGGTGCCGGACGTGTAGACCAGCGTCGGCAGGGGCCGGATGGACGTGGTCGGCTCAGCGTCTCCCGAGTCGGCGAGCCACTCCGCTAGCGGTACGACACCCGGGACGAGTCCCGACCCACCTACGACCAGGCGGATGCCCGCCACATCGGCGGCCTGGCGGCCACGCTCAGCCGTCGCGTCGTCGACGAGGACGAGGTCAGCCTCGCCGTCCTGGAGGACGAACGCCGCTTCGAACGGCGTCAGGTGGAAGTTCACGGCGATGGCTGACGTGCCGGCGAGCGTCGCTGCCGCGTAGTGCAGGAGCGTCTGGCCGCTGTTCTCGGCGTAGACGGCGACGCGCCGTCGTGGCCGGAAGTCGTGCGCCAGCAGCGCATTCACCAGCGGCCGGAGGGCGGAGTCAGCCTGCGCCCAGGTCCACGAGTGGGCAGTGTCTCGCAGCGCGATCTCGTCGGCTCGCACGGCGGCGAGCTCAGCAGCGAACGTCATCGAGCCTCCTGCGCCGCGCCGAGGGCCGTGAAGGCGAACGTCGCCGATGAGGCGCGGTCGAACGCAGGCGACAAGTGCATCTGCCGAGCCGCAGCAGACAAGGCAGCCAGGGCGCCGGGAAGGTCGTCGGTCTCGATCTCGTACACCGCCAGGTACCGGTGCTGAGGCAGCTGCCCCCGCGTCGCTGGGACGGCGGCGAAGCGCTGTGCCCGGACGAACCCCGGCACCGCGAGCACAGCGGGCAGGTGCTCCTGGTCGTACCAGCGGTGGAACTCGTCGTCCTGGCCCTCTGCAGCATCGGCAGAGACGAGCAGCAGATGTCGCGTCATGCCGTCACCGCCCCCGGCAGCAGAGCCGCTGCCAGGCGCTCCCACGCGTCCACCGGCAGCGGCTGCTCGCCGACCACATGCAGTGCGACACCGTCGGCACCTGCGTCGAGGTGCTCCTGGACGCGCACACGCGCCGCCGCCTCGTCGCCGCGGACGACGAGGGACTCGATCAGGCGGTCACTGCCGGGCGGCTGCAGGTCCTCGTCGCTGAACCCCATCCGCCTGAGGTTCCCGAGGTAGTTCGGCAGGGTGAGGTACACCGACAAGTGCTCTCGCGCTGTCGCGCGAGCGCGGTCGACGTCGTCGTCCAGGACGATCTTCACCTCTGGCACCAGGCGTGCAGACGCACCGAGCTCGGCTCGGTGGGCGGCGGTGCGGTCGGGGGTCACGAGGTACGTCAGGGCGCCCGACGAACGGGCCGCCGCCAAGGCGAGCATCTTGGGACCGTTCGCGCCCAGCGCTCGGGCGGACGCCGGAACCCCGGCGGCGTCGAGCTCGTCCAGGTACCGCTTCATCGTCTCGAGCGGCTTGGCATAGCCGGAGACCAGTGGGGCGTGGCTGACGCCCAAGCCGAGGACGATCCGCCGGCGGCTTCTCCACCACCGGGCCAGGTCCTGCGCAGGGACGGACCAGATGCTCAGCACGGCGGGCCCGACGGTGATGTGCTGCGTCGCCGCCAGCGCCTGGTCGAGCACGGCGAGGTCGTCCTTCACGTTTGCGACCCACAGCGCGTCGTAACCGAGCGCCTCGACGGCGGCAACGGCTTCTGCCGCACCGGCAGCGCGCAGGCGCGGCGCGCTCGTGAAGACGCCCATGCTCGTCATGCCGTGCCCCGTCGGTCTCGCCACGTCTGCATGTCGACGTAGTCGCGGACCTCGCGGATCCGCCCGTCCGCCAGCTCGAAGACGCCGGCGCACTCGATGGTTACCTCGCGTCCGTCGAACCAGAACCGGTCGACACGCTCGAGCCAGACCCGGTCGTCCGCGGCTGTCGCGCTGACGACGTCCCACCGCACCTTTTCGGCCTTCTGGAACAGCCCGTCGAACATCTCGCGCACGGCCACGCCCACGAGCGGCGGGTGCGGGACGGCGACCGCGTATCGCGGTTCCTCGACAAAGCACGCCATGACAGCCTCGAGGTCGCGGGCGGCGACCGCGTCGAGGAACCGGACGACCGCAGCGGGCGCGGTCACGCCAGAACCACCTCGGCGACGTTGCGCGCGGCCTCCTCGCCGGCGATCCGACCGAAGCCCGTCGCCAGTGCCAGCGAGTTGCCGCTGCCCATGTACAGGGGCCCGAACGCCCCGCCGGTGCACTCGCCTGCCGCGAACAGGCCGGGGACGGGATGCCCGTCCTGCCCGACGACGCGAGCGCACTCGTCGACGCGCAGGCCGCAGCCCGTGACGTTCACGGCGATCGGCCACACCGGGACGGCGAAGAAGGGCGGAGTGCGAAGCGGCAGCAGGAACCGGCCGGCCTTGCCGAAGTCGCGGTCGACCCCGTCATCCGCGGCCGTGTTGTAGCGGTCGACCTCACCGGC
>DATMJH010000410.1:0-5990 GCA_035554015.1 Mycobacteriales bacterium | reverse complement strand
TGCCGACGGGCCAGCCCGGCGAGGTACTGGTGCGCGGCTTCAACGTCATGGTCGGGTACTGGCAGGACGACGAGGCCACCGCTGAGGCGATCGACGTTGACGGCTGGCTGCACACCGGTGACGTCGGCGTCGAGGACGCCGACGTCACCGGTGTGCAGCCAGCCGTCAACGTCGATCGCCTCAGCGGTGGCCTCGTCGTCCTGCCAGTACCCGACCATGACGTTGAAGCCGCGCACCAGTACCTCGCCGGGCTGGCCCGTCGGCACGTCGGCGCCCTGTTCGTCCACCACGCGGACCTCGACGCCCTCGACCGCCCGCCCGCTGGTGAGACCGACCACGTCGTCCGGGTCGCCCTGCCTGCAGCCGGTGGCGTACCCGGTGCACTCGGTGAGCCCGTACGCGGTGAGCACCGTGTCGAACCCCAGCTCCTCGCGCATCCGGCGGATCAGTTCCGTCGGCACCACGGACGCCCCCGTGACGGCGAGTCGCAGGGACGAGAGGTCGTACTCGCCGTGCGCCGGGTGCTCGAGGATCGTGGCGTAGAGCGTGGGCGGGCCCGGCACGACGGAGATCCGCTCGTGGGCGACGAGGCCGAGCACCGCGTCTACGTCGAGCACGGGCACCGGCACCGCCGTCGCGCGCTGCAGCAGGCAGGCGAGCAGCCCGGCCTTGTAGCCGAACGTGTGGAAGAAAGGCGCCACGACGAGCATCCGATCGCCCTCGCGCAGCCCCACCGTCCGCGCCCAGGTCGCGAACGTCCGCACGCTCTGCTCGTGGGTCACCATCACGCCCTTCGGCCGCCCGGTCGTGCCGGAGGTGAAGATGACGTCGCTGACGTCGGTGGGCCGGACGGCGTCCGCCACGCGCTCCACCTCGTCGCTGTCGACGCGCTCGCCCTGCGCGACGAACCGGTCCCACTCGGCGTCGTCGTCGGTGCGCACCACCGTCCGCAGGTCCGGCAGCGGGGGCTGCGCCTCGAGCATCGCGACTCGGCCGGCGCCCAGGAAGCCGTCGTCGACGACGAGCAGCGACGCCCCGGTGCGGGCCAGCACGTCGTGCGCCTCCTCGCCCTTGTACCGCGTGTTGACCGGCACGAGCACGGCGCCGACCGACACCAGACCGAGCGCGGCCACCGCCCATCGGTCGGTGTTCGGCGCCCACACGGCCACCCGGTCGCCGGGTCGGATGCCCTCGGCCAGCGCAGCCCGCGAGAAGGCGAGCACCCGGTCGCGGAGGTCGGCGAAGGTCAGCCGCACCTCGCCGGCCACGAGCGCCTCGGCGTGCGGAGCCGCCTCGGCGGCAGCGCGCAGCACTCCCGGGAGGGTTGAAGGGGCTGGCACGAGGCTCCGTTCGGTAGCAAGCGCTTGGTCGGAACGTATGCTCCGGCACGAAACGTCGTCAACGCCGGTCGGGAGCCGCTCGTGCCCTCTGTCCGAGACCGTCGCGCGCTCATCCTCGACGAGGCGGCGAACCTGTTCGCACGCCAAGGCGTTGCCGCCACGACGGTGCGCGAGATCGCCGACGCGGTCGGCATCCTGTCGGGGAGCCTGTACCACCACTTCGCGTCGAAGGACGAGATCGTCGACGCCGTCGTCTCAGGGTTCCTCCGCGACCTGCGCAGCCGGTACGACGAGGTGCTGCAGCGGGAGTCGGGTGCTGCCGAACGCCTGCGGGGACTGGTGCTCGCGAGTCTGCTCACCGTGGCGGACCACCCGCGGGCCACGGAGATCTACCAGAACGACGGCCACCGCTTGCGGGCTTCTGACGGCCACGCGTACGTCGAGCAGTCGGTGCGCGCCGTCCGCTCGGCATGGGTGTCGGTGCTCGAGCAGGGGCAGGCGGACGGGACCTTCCGCGACGACGTACCGGTGAAGGTCGTGTACCCGCTGCTGCGCGACGGCCTGTGGCAGACCGCCCGCTGGTTCAAGCCGACCCGCGGCTACGGGCACGCACAGCTCGCCGAGGACTACCTGACGCTGTTCCTGCACGGCCTCGAACGCTCCTGACCGGCGTTGCCAGCCAAGCGCTTGCTCGGTAGCGTGCCGTCGTGGACCTGAAGGAGACGCCGGCTGAGCGGGCGTTCCGTGAGGAGGCCCGCGGCTGGCTCGCCGAGAACGTCCCGCGCGACCCGCTCCCGTCCGGTGACACGCGGGAGGGCTTCACGCTCCACCTCGAGTGGGAGAGGCGGCTGTACGACGCCCGGTGGGCCGTCGTGTCGTGGCCCGAGCCGTACGGCGGTCGCGGCGCGTCGGTCTGGGAGTGGCTCGCGTTCGAGGAGGAGTACTACCGGGCCGGGGCCCCGCAGCGCGTCACGCAGAACGGCATCTTCCTGCTCGCCCCGACGCTGTTCGCCTTCGGCACGCAGGAGCAGCAGGACCGCCTCCTCCCGCGCATGGCGGCCGCCGAGGACCTGTGGTGCCAGGGCTGGTCGGAACCCGGCGCGGGCAGCGACCTCGCCGCGCTCACCAGCCGCGCCGAGCGCGACGAGCGGGCCGGCGGCTGGCGGCTGACCGGCCAGAAGACGTGGACGACGCGCGGCGCGTTCTGCACGCACCTGTTCGGCCTGTTCCGCAGCGACCCCGAGTCCGTCCGCCACCGCGGTCTGACCTACTTCCTCGTCCCGCTCGACGCCGACGGCGTCACGGTGCGCGGGTTCGCCCGGCTCGACGGCGACGAGGGGTTCGCCGAGGTCTACCTCGACGACGTCTTCGTCCCCGACGACGCGGTGCTCGGCGGCGTCGGCGAGGGCTGGAAGGTGGCGATGGCCACCACCGGCTCCGAGCGCGGGCTCACACTGCGGTCCCCCGGCCGGTACACCGCCGCCGCGGACCGGCTGCTCGAGCTGGCCCGCGCGCACACCGAGCGGATGACCGGCGAGCTGCGCGACCGCGTGGTCCAGGCATGGATGGACGCCGAGGCGTACCGGCTGTTCACGCTGCAGCAGGTGACGAACACCGCTGCCGGCACCGCGCGCACGGGCGAGTCGAGCCTCAACAAGCTGTTCTGGAGCGAGCTCGACGTGCGCCTGCACGAGACCGCGCTCGAGCTGCTGGGGCCGGACGCCGAGCTCGACGGGCCGTGGTCACGCGGCTTCCTGTTCTCGCTGGCCGGTCCCATCTACGCCGGCACGAACGAGGTGCAACGCGGCATCGTGGCCGAGCGCGTCCTCGGGCTGCCGCGGGGTGGGCGGGGCTGATGCACTTCGCGCTCTCCGGCGCGGCGCTCGAGCTGCGCGGCGGCCTGCGCGACCTGCTCGCCGGCGCCTGCCCGCCGTCGACCGTTCGTGCCGCATGGCCGGGAGGTGACGACGGTGCGGTCCAGTCGCTGTGGCGGGCGCTCGGTGACTTCGGCCTGCCGGCCGTGCTCGTCCCCGAGACCGACGGCGGCCTGGGGCTCGACGACGTCGTCACCGTTGCTGCGCTCGAGGAGGCCGGGCGCGCTGGTGTCCCTGGACCGCTGGTCGAGACGAGCGCTGTCGCCGCTCCGCTGCTGGCGGCGGCCGGAGCCCTGCCGAAGGGCGTGCTCGACGGTGCGGTGCGCATCGCGGTGCAGCGCCGCGAGGTCGTCCCCTACGCGCAGAGGGCGGACGCCTTCCTGCAGCTCGACGAGTCCGGAGCGCGGCTGCTGGCGCGCGCCGACGCCGACGTCACCGCCGTCGACACCGTCGACGGCGCACGGGCAGCCGGCCGGGTGGCGGGGGTGGGCGCGCCCGTCGACGTCGACCCCAGTCAGGTGCGGAAAGCGATCCACCGTGGAGCGCTCGGCACTGCCGCGTTCCTGGTCGGCCTGTCGCACCGGATGCTCGCGATGACGGTGGAGTACGTGAAGAGCCGCACGCAGTTCGGCGTCCCGGTCGGCAGCTTCCAGGCCGTGCAGCACCCGCTGGCGGACGCGCTGGTCGGCGTCGAGTTCGCCTCGCCCGCGGTGCTGCGCGCCGCGCAGTCGATGGTCGACGACGAGCCCGACACCGCGCTGCACGTCGCGCTCGCGAAGACGCTGGCCTCCGACGCCGCGGAGCGCACGGCGCGCACCTGCATCCAGGCGCACGGCGCCATGGGCTACACCGTGGAGTACGACCTGCACCTGTTCGCCAAGCGCGCGTGGGCGCTGGCCGCCGACTGGGGATCGGCGTCCGAGCACCGAGCCGACGTCGCGCGCACCCTCCTGGAGGCACGATGACCGCCCTGCCCGAGCCCGGCCCGGACTTCCCCGTCCGCTACCGCACGCACGGAGCGGTCGCCGTCGTCACGATGGACCGCCCGGAGTTCAGCAACGCGCAGAACAGCAAGATGACCTACGCGCTCGACGCCGCGTTCTACGCCGCCGTCGAGGACGACGACGTCAAGGTGATCGTGCTGGAGGGCGCGGGCAAGCACTTCTCCGCCGGGCACGACATCGGCAGTCCCGGTCGCGACATCGACGTGAGCTACCCGCGCAAGGCGACGCTGTGGTGGGACCACGTCGGCAAGGACGGCGGCGCCAGCCGGTACGCGCGCGAGTCCGAGGTGTACGTCGGCATGTGCCGGCGCTGGCGTGAGATCCCCAAGCCGACCATCGCCAAGGTGCAGGGCGCGTGCATCGCCGGAGGCCTGATGCTGGCGTGGTGCTGCGACCTCGTCGTGGCCAGCGACGACGCCTTCTTCGCCGATCCGGTGGTGCGCATGGGCATCCCAGGGGTGGAGTACTTCGCCCACCCGTGGCAGATGGGTCCGCGCTTCGCCAAGGAGTTCCTGTTCCTCGGCGAGCGAGTCGGCGCGGAGCGGGCCCGCGACCTCGGCATGGTGAACCGCGTCGTGCCGCGCGACCGGCTCGACGACGAGGTCGCCGAGCTGGCCGAGAAGATCGCGAAGATGCCGATGTTCGGCCTGACGCTGACGAAGAAGGCCGTGAACCAGTGCGAGGACCTGATGGGCCTGCGCGACGGCACCGACAGCGTGTTCGGCCTGCACCACTTCGCGCACGCGCACAACGCGGAGGTCGGCAGCGACTCCCTCGCCGGCCAGGACGCGCGCAGCATGCGCGACGGCGCCACGCAGTGAGACCGGACGACCTCGTCCAGCTCGAGCTGGTCAAGCAGCTCAAGCACCGGTACTGCCGGCTGCTCGACACAAAGCGCTTCGACGAGCTCGGCGCGCTGTTCGTCGAGGACGGCACGGCGTCGTACGGCGGCGGCGCGGTCACGCTGTCCGGTCGCGCCGACATCGTCGCGTTCCTGCACCGCGCGATGGGCAGCGAGCGCATCCTCACCAGCCACCTGGTCGGTCATCCGGAGATCGAGCTGGTGAGCGCGCAGCAGGCGCTCGGGAGCTGGGCGTTGCAGGACGTCGTCGTGCACGAGGAGCACGGCGTCGTCATCCGCGGCGCGTCGTACTACGAGGACCGGTACGTGCTGACCCCGTCGGGCTGGCGCATCCAGCACACCGGCTACAAGCGGCTGTTCGAGGAGCTCGCACCGCGGTCCGAGGGGTCGCGAACCACGGCGAGCTGGTTCGGCACGGACGGGCGCTCCAGCCTGGTCGGCTGACCGACTTCCGGTTCTCGGAAGTCGTTGTCCCGCAGTGACTTTGGCGTGAAGTTCTGTCGGAGGCGGGCCGTACTTTCAGGGCATGTCACCGCGGCTGCTCGCTCTCGTGCCGGCGGTCGACGCCGTGGTCGCCGAGCCGGTGGCCGGGCTGTGCGCCGAGCAGCTGCAGGAGTCGATCGGGGCAGTGGCGCGCCAGCGGGACCGGCTCGACGGGTGGCTGTCGTCGGCGGCCGGGCAGCTGAACGCGGCCACCGCGGGTCGGGTGCCGACCGATGACGGTGGTGACCGGTCGGTGGCGGGGTGGCTGGCCGAGGCGACCCGTACCTCGTCCGGCACGGCGGGGTCCCGGTTGCGGACGGCGGCGGCGCTGCGGGACCTGCCGCTGGTCGTCGACGCGGTGCTGGACGGGGTGCTGACCCAGGAGCAGGCGGCGGTGCTGGCCCGGCTGGTCGGCAAGATCGACCTG
>DATMJH010000409.1:0-2200 GCA_035554015.1 Mycobacteriales bacterium | reverse complement strand
ATCCTGCCGCGCTCGGTCGACCCGACGGGCGTGCGCGCGCTCTACGTCGACGAGCGCAGGGCGATCACGCTGGCCACGGTGCCGGACCCGATGACGCTGCGCCGGCCGCTCGACGTGGTCGGCGCGACGGCCGGGGCGCGGCGGCTACGGGTGACGTCGCGGACCGGTGCGGTGCTGCCCGAGCAGAGCGAAGTGTCCTTCGCCGCGTATTTCAACGCGTTCGCGGCCGGCTACTGGCGGCGCTGGAGCACGCTCACGACGGTGCAGCTGCGCCTCGACGTCGAGGGCGCGGGGCGCGTCGAGGTGTACCGGTCGAAGGCCGACGGCGCGCAGATCTTCGAGCGCGGCGAGGTGCTCACCGGCGGGCGTCGCCACATCGACGTCACGCTCGACCTGCGCCCGTTCGAGGACGGCGGCTGGTACTGGTTCGACCTCACCACCGACGACGCCGAGCTCGTCCTGCACGGCGGCGGCTGGTACGCCGCCGAGCCGGGGCGCGGCCGCGCCGCCGTCACGATCGGGATGCCGACGTTCAACCGGCCCGACGACTGCGTCGCGACCCTCACCGCGATCGGCGAGGACCCGCTGGTCCTGGACGCCGTCACCGCGGTGATCCTGCCCGACCAGGGCACGCGCAAGGTCCGCGACGCGGCCGGGTTCGAGACGGTCGCGGCGCGCCTGGGCGACCGGCTGCGCGTCATCGACCAGCCCAACCTGGGCGGCTCCGGCGGCTACGCCCGGGTGATGTACGAGGCGCTGGGGTCCACGGACTGCGAGCAGATCCTCTACATGGACGACGACATCCTGCTCGAGCCCGACTCGGTGCTGCGCGCCGTCGCGTTCTCCCGGTACGCGCGCGAGCCGATGCTCGTCGGCGGGCAGATGCTGTCGCTGCAGTCGCGTTCGCAGCTCTCGACGATGGGCGAGGTCGTCGACCGCAACGCGTTCCTGTGGCGCAACGCCCCGCTCACCGAGCCGCACCACGACTTCGCGGCCCGTTCGCTGCGGCAGAGCGAGTGGCTGCACCGGCGGGTCGACGTCGACTACAACGCCTGGTGGATGTGCCTGATCCCGCGCTCGGTCGCCGAGGACCTCGGGCTGCCGCTGCCGCTGTTCATCAAGTGGGACGACGCGGAGTACGGCCTGCGGGCCCGCTCGCGCGGCTACCGCACGGCGACGGTGCCGGGCATCGGGATCTGGCACATGTCGTTCCTGGAGAAGGACGACACCAGCGACTGGCAGGCCTACTTCCACTACCGCAACCGCTACGTGGCCGCCGCGCTGCACGGGCCCGACAACCCACGCGCGCTGCTGATCGACACGTTCAAGCGCTCGCTGCGCCACCTGATGTTGATGGAGTACTCGGCGATGGCGTTGCAGCACATGGCGCTGCGCGACTTCCTCGACGGTCCCGAGCGGCTCTTCGAGACGCTGCCGACCGTGCTCGGCGAGATCCGGGCCACCCGGGCGGAGTACGACGACGGGCGCCCGCTCGACTCGGCCACCCAGGTGCCGCCGTCGGAGCTCGACGCGCTGGCCGCGCAGATGTTCGCCGGACCGCCGACCTCGAAGCCGGCGATCGTGAAGGGCCTGCTGCGCAGCGTCGTGCACAACCTGCGCGCCCCGGACCCGGCGCACCGCGAGGTGCCGCAGCGCAACCTGCCGGCGAAGTACGCGCAGTGGTTCACCCTGGCCCGGCTCGACTCGGCCACCGTGTCCACACCCGACGGGCGCGGCGTCACCTTCCGCCGTCGGGATCCGCAGCTGTTCCGCGAGCAGCTCGCCACGTCGTTCTCGCTGCTGCGCCGGATCGGCCGGGAGTGGCCGCAGCTGCGCCGTCGCTACCGCGACGCCCAGCCCCATCTCACCGGCCGCGAGGGTTGGAAGCAGATCTTCGAGGCGTGAGACCGCGCCGGCGCCTCGGCCCGGTGCTGGTCGCCGCGCTGGGGCTGCTCACCGGGCTGCTCGGTGTCGCCGCCGTCCTCGCGCCCGTGGACGCCGACGACCCGGTCGTGACGTGGCCGCGGGCCGGGGAGCCGCCGGCGTCGACGGTGTTGCCGCTCTCGCCGTACCGGCCGCTGGAGCTGCGCGCGACCGTTCCGTGCGCCACCCTGCGGGCCCTCGACGCGCGCGGCGGCGGCGAGGCCCTGCGGACCTTGCCGGCCGACGTCGACCCGGAGCTCGGCTCGGGGCTGGTCGT
>DATMJH010000408.1:0-8029 GCA_035554015.1 Mycobacteriales bacterium | reverse complement strand
GTTCACCGGCGGCCTGGTGAAGGCGGTGTTCGCCACCGAGCGCGCCGGCATGTTGATGCCCAGCGCCAGCGTCTCGGTGGCGAACACCGCCTTCACCAGGCCGCCGGTGAACAGCTCCTCGACGACCTCCTTGAACGTCGGCAGCATCCCGGCGTGGTGCGCGGCCAACCCCCGCTGCAGCCCCTCGAGCCACTCCCAGTAGCCCAGCACGCGCAGGTCCTCACGGGGCAGGTGGGCGGTGCGCGCCTCGACGTGCCGGCGGACGGCGTCCGCCTCCTCCGGCGAGGTCAGCCGCAGCCCGGCGCGCAGGCACTGCTGCACGGCGGCGTCGCACGCGGCCCGGCTGAAGATGAACGTGATGGCCGGCAGCAGGCCCTCGCGGTCGAGACGCTCGAGCACGTCGGTCCGGCTGGGCGGCCGCGGGCCGCCGCCCGCGTAGCCACGCCCGCGACCACGCGGGCCGCGGTCGCCACCGCGCGGGACGTGGTCACGCGCGACCCGCAGCAGCTGCGGGTTGACCTCGGGCTGCTCGCCCGGCTCGTCCCCGACGAAGAGGTCGTACAGCCGCGTCCCCACCATGACGTGCTGCCACAGCGGGACCGGGCGGTGCTCCTCGACGACCACCTCGGTCTCGCCGCGCACCGTCACCAGCCACTCGCCGAACTCCTCGGCGTTGCTCACCGTCGCCGACAGCGAGACGACCGCGACGTCGTCCGGCAGGTGGATGATGACCTCCTCCCACACCGCGCCGCGGGAGCGGTCGGCCAGGTAGTGCACCTCGTCCATGACGACGTGCGAGAGCCCTCGCAGGGCGCCGCTGCCGGCGTAGAGCATGTTGCGCAGCACCTCGGTCGTCATGACGACGACGTCGGCGTCGCCGTTCACCGACGTGTCACCGGTGAGCAGCCCGACCCGGTCCTCGCCGTGCCGCGCCTTGAGGTCGGCGAACTTCTGGTTCGACAGCGCCTTGATCGGGGTCGTGTAGAAGCACTTGCCGCCGGAGGCGAGCGCGAGGTGCACGGCGAACTCGCCGACGACCGTCTTGCCGGCTCCGGTGGGCGCTGCGACGAGCACGCCGCGGCCTGCCTCCAGCGCGGCGCACGCGGTGCGCTGGAAGGCGTCGAGGCCGAAGGGGTACTGCGCCTCGAACTCCGCGAGCCGGGGGCCGGACTGCCGTCGCCGGAACGCCGCGTACCGCTCGGCCGGCGAGGCGCCCTCGGGTGCGGCGCTGGTCACCCTCGCAGGCTACGTGCCGGCTCCCGTGCGCACGTCGTCCGCCGGATCCGGCTCGATCGTCGAGGTCTCGTCGTCGCCCAGCGACGCCACCGGGTCGGCCGCCCGGCGTCGCCGCTGCCGCCGCTCGCGCACCCGGGCGATGACGATGCACAGCTCGTACAACCCGCAGATCGGGATCGCCATGATCATGAAGGTGAACGGGTCCTGCGACGGCGTGATGACCGCGGCGGCGGCGAAGATGCCGACGTACATGCCGCGCCGCCACCGGCGCATCGTCGCGACCGGGAAGGCGCCCACCATGTTGAGGAAGGTGACGACCACCGGGAACTCGAACGCGAAGCCGAACGCGAGCAGGCAGAGCGTCACGAAGTTCAGGTAGGCGTGCACCGACGTGATCGTCGTGATGCCGTCGCCGCCGATGCGCAGCAGGAAGTCCAGCCCCTGCGAGATCGTCAGGTACGCGAACACGGTGCCGACGCCGAACAGCACCAGCGAGGCCGCGAGGAAGCCGGCGGCGTACTTGCGCTCGTTCCGGTGCAGCGCCGGGGTGATGAAGGCGCCGACCTGGTACAGCCACACCGGGGCGGCGAGCAGGATGCCGCCGATCGCGGCCACCCGCAGCCGCACCCGGATCTGGTCGAAGACGCTGACCGCGAACAGCTCGCAGTCGGCCTCGCTGCCGGCGCTGGTGGCGCAGTACGGCTGCTTGAGGAAGTCGAACAGCGGCTCCCACAGGAACCACGTGACGACCATCCCCGCGACGATCGCGAGCGCGCTGAGACCCAGTCGCGAGCGCAGCTCCCGCAGGTGGTCGACCAGGCTCATCCGCGCGTCGG
Source organism: Mycobacteriales bacterium (assembly GCA_035554015.1). GTDB lineage: Bacteria > Actinomycetota > Actinomycetes > Mycobacteriales > SCTD01 > DATLGD01. The sequence goes on along the minus strand of DATMJH010000408.1, from coordinate 5,957 downwards.
GCGTGCGGGAGCCGGCTGCGGCGCCGCTCCGGCGCCGGCGTGCGCCGGGCACTGCCGCCACCTACGGGCGCGGCTCGGTGTCGCCCGAGGGCGCGCCCTCCTGCTGCGACCCGTGCGCCGGCCGGGGTGCCGTGCCGGGCTGGGCGGGCGGGAGCGGCTCGGCGGTCACGGTGGTGTCGCGCCGCGCCGCGCCGCCGGACAGATCGGCGTCGCTGTCGTCGCGCAGGCCCTTGGTCTCGGCCTTGAGGATGCGCATCGACCGGCCCAGGGCACGGGCGCTGTCCGGCAGTCGCTTGGCGCCGAACAGCACCAGGATGACGAGCAGGACGAGCACGAGCTCCCAGCCGCTGGGGAATCCCACGGTCAGTCTCCTCACGAGGTGGCTGCCGTCGAGGGTACGCCCGCAGGGGGCCGAGCGGCGGCCTGCAGGCGGCGGGGGGCGGGCGTCCGGGTGACCGGCCGGTGAACGAGGCGCCGGCCGCCGGAGACGGGCTACAGCCGGCTGGCCCGCACCCGCCGGGCCAGCGCCGCGCCGTCGCCGTGCGCGGGCGGCGTCCGGCGGGCCGCCGCCGGCTGCGGCGCCCGGGCCTGCAGCTCCGCCAGGCCGGCCTCGAGCTCCCCCTGCACGCCGGCGACGGCCTCCCCGGCCCGGCCGACGGCGGCCGTGAGCCCCTTGACGTCGCGCCAGGCGCTCAGCAGGGCGACCGCGAGCAGCGCCAGGGCGGCGACCGCGACGAGCGCCGCGAGCAGGTACCAGAGCACGGGCGGAGGCTAACCGGACCGGGCCCGGACGCGCCGGAGGGCCCGCGCGTGGTCGCGCGGGCCCTCCGGGACGGTCGGGGTCGTCAGCTGCTGACGCGGTCCGCGGCGACCGGGGCGAGCAGGTCGGTGCTCTCGAGCTGGAGGGCGAGGTCGAGCAGGTCGTCGTAGGTGAGGGCGGGGCCGGTGCGCGGCTCGAGGGCCTCGGCGGGCACGTCCCACACGGTGGCCGGCACGCCCCCGGAGACGAGCAGCGACACGACGTGGTCGTCGGCCGGCTTGCGCACCTCGTCGGCGCAGCTCGGGCAGGTGAACGCGTAGTACGAGAGGGGCGCGTGGCTGCAGACCATGAGCGACACGTCGGCGGGGGTCAGCTCGACCTCCCCGCAGCTGGGGCAGGACGCCTTGATCGTGGTCATGGGTCGGTCCTCTCGGTCGGTCGCGACGGCGTGCGACACCGACTGCTTCGGCAGTCGCCCGGAGATCCTTGACTGCGCTCTCGACACGGACGGGTGACGCTGCCGGTCGCTACTCCGACCGGCTCTCGGGCCCGTAGGCCGACAGGGCCAGCGCCGCCTCGGCACGCACCTCGGAGGCCAGCTCCGGCGGCCCGAGCACCTGCACGTGCGGCCCCAGGCGCAGCACCAGCCGGCGGGCCCACGCCAGGTCGGCGACCCGCAGCCGGACCGTCAGGCCGCCGTCGCTGCTCTCCTGCACCGACTCGCACGGGTGGTACTCGGCGACCCACGCCGCGGCCGGCCGCAGCGCGAGAGTGACCAGCGTGGCGTCCGGGGACGGCACGAACAGGCTCTGGGAGACGTCGCGCGGCTGCGCCTCGGGCGGCGGCTGCGCCGGGGTGTCGAGCAGCCGGACGTCCTCGACCCGGTCGAGGCGGAACAGCCGCACGCCCTCGGTGCGCCGGCACCACGCCTCGAGGTACGTGCGCCCCTCGACCACCAGCACGCGCATCGGGTCGACGTCGCGATCGGTCGTCTCGTCGCGGGCGGGGACGTAGTAGGACAGGTGGAGCTGCCGTCCGGCGTCGAGCGCGGCCTGCACGACCGGCAGGACACGCTCCTCGCCCTCGAGGGCGACCTCCACCCGCCCGGCCGGGGCGGCTGCCTCTCCGGCGGCCCGCTCCACCTTCGCGAGCGCCCGGTCGACCGCGTCCCGGTCGCGCAGGCCCGGCGTCTCGGCGAGCGCGCGCAGCGCGACGACGAGGGCGAGGGCCTCGTCGACCGTGAGCCGAAGCGGCCGCTCGACGCCGGCCGTCTCGATGACCGTGACGGTGTCGCCCTCGAAGGAGAAGTCGATCAGGTCGCCGGGGCCGTGACCGGGCAACCCGCACACCCAGAGCAGGTCCAGCTCCCTGCGCAGCCGGGCCTCGGTCACCCCGAACTCGGCGGCGACGTCGGCGATGCGCGTGCCCGGCCGGGCCAGCAGCCACGGCAGGAGGGTGAGCAGCCGCGAGAGCTGCGCCGACGTGCCGCTCACGTGGCCACCAGCGCCTGCAGCCGGCGGACGACCGCGGCACGGGCCTCCGGCGGGCTCAGCACGACGACGTCGGAGCCGTAGCCGGCGACCCGGTCGGCCAGCCGATCGGGGTCGGAGAAGCCGATCTCGACGACGTCCCAGCCGTCGCCGTCGGGGCGCGTCGACGTCGCCTGCTGCCGCAGCTCCCAACCGGCGCCGGTGCGCAGCCGCACCCTCGCGACGGCACGCGGCTCGTCCGCCGCCATGCGGGCGACGGCGGCGCGCAGGTCGACCTCGCCGTGCGGTCTCACCGACCCCGGCTCGCCCGCCGGCTGCACGTCGCCGACCACCCGCGAGAGCCGGAACACCCGTTGCGCCTGCCGGTCGGTGTCGAACCCGACCAGGTACCAGCGGCCCCGCCACGACACGACGCCCCACGGCTCGACGGTGCGCACCTCGGGAGCCGGCCGACCGGCCGGGCGGTACTCGAAGCGCACCGGCCGGCCGTCGCGGACGGCGTCCCAGCAGGCCGGGAAGGCCGGCTCGCCGGCCGCCACCCGGGGCTCGAGCAGCGCGGGTGCCACCGGCGCGTCGACGCCGGCGGCCCGCAGCTTCATCAGCGCGCTGCCGGTGGCACCGGCCAGCGGCGCCGACTGCCACAGCCGCGCGGCCAGCCCCACGGCCGCGGCCTCGTCGGCCTCGAGCGAGATGTCGGGCAGCTCGTAGTCGCGGCGGGCGATCCGGTAGCCGGGCTCGTCGTCGTGGGCGGCGCTGTTGGTGCCGGTCTCGAGCGGGATGCCCAGCTCGCGCAGCTCGTCCTTGTCGCGCTCGAACATCCGCCGGAACGCGTCCTCGGTGTCCTGGTCGTAGCCGGGCACGGCGCTGCGGATCTGCTGCACGGTCAGGAAGCGGCGGGTGGCCAGCAGGCAGATGACGAGGTTGAGCAGCCGCTCGGTCTTCTTCGCCGACACGAAGCGCGACGGTAGTGCAGCCAGGGCCCGCCCGGCGGCCGTCCACGGGTCCGTCCTGCGACCGCTGCGCGGCTACCCTCCGCGGGTGATCACCTGGCGCCGCGGCACGGTGCGCGAGGTCGGCCCCGGCTGGGCCGGGGCCGTGGTCCTCGCGGTGCAGGTCGACGACGCCGCCGAGCCGCTGCGGGCGCTCGCCTACCCGGCGCTGGTCGGGCGGCCGGAGGTGGGCGACGTGGTGCTGCTCAACACGACGGCCACCGACCTGGGCCTGGGGACCGGCGGGTACGCGCTCGTCGTCGCGCTGCCGGAGCGGCTGCCGCCCGACCGGTCCGGTCCCGGCCACCTGGTCAAGGCGCGGTACACGCCGCTGCAGACGGTCGTGCTCGGCGCCGACGAGCCGGACGCGCCGACCCACCGGCTGCTGGCCGGCGACGAGCCGCTCGAGCCGCCGGGGCTGCCCGTCGTCGTCGCCGACCTGCACTCCTCGCTGCCCGCGGTGCTGGCCGGGGTGCTCGCCGAGCGCTCCGGCGCGCGCGTCGCGTACGTGATGACCGACGGCGGCGCGCTGCCGCTGTGGTTCTCCCGCACCGTGGCGGCGCTGACGGGCGGTGCGGCGCCCGGTCGGCTCGTCGGGACCGTGACCGTCGGGCAGGCGTTCGGCGGCGATCTCGAGGCGGTGACGCTGCACTCGGGGCTGCTGGCCGCGGCCCGGGTGCTGGAGGCCGACGTCGCCGTCGTCGCGCAGGGCCCGGGCAACCTCGGCACCGGCACGGCGTGGGGGTTCTCGGGCGTCGCGGCCGGTGAGGCGGTGAACGCGGCCGACGCCGTCGGCGCCCGGCCCGTGGCGGTGCTGCGGATGTCGCAGGCCGACCCCCGTCCACGGCACCGCGGCGTCAGCCACCACAGCCTCACCGCCTACGGCCGGGTGGCGCTGGCTCGGGCCGACGTCGTCGTGCCGAGATCGGCGCGGTCGCTCGTCCACCCGGTCGCCGACCGGCTGGCGCGGCACCGGCTGGTCGAGGTCGACGACAGCGGGCTGCTCGACGTGCTGCGCGACTGGGCGCCGCTGCTGTCGACGATGGGCCGGCGCCTCGACGACGACCCCCTCGCGTTCGTGGCGGCGGCGGCGGCCGGCCGGCACGCCGCCGGCCTGCTCGGATGAGCCCGCGGGGGTGGCTGGCCGGGCTGACCGACCGCCAGCGGCTGGCGAAGACCTTCATCCGCCGGATGTCCGTGGCGATGATCGGCTCGAACGTGCTCGGCGGCACCGTCGTCTTCGTCTACCTCGTGTGGCTGGTGCCGGACCGGCCGGGCGAGACCGACACGACCACGCTGGTCAACTCGATCGCCGGCCTCGCGTACATGGGTGCGGCGCTGGTCGCCGGCACCGTCGGCAGCGTCGTCCTGCAGCGGCGGCTGCTGCGCTGGCTGCGCCCGGGGCACGTCATCGACGAGCAGGACCGGCGCACGACCCTGCGGCTGCCGGCGCGGCTGGTGCGCCTCTACGGCGCTCTGTGGCTCGTCGCGGCCGTGGTGTTCGCGGCCATCAACATCCCGATCTCGCTGGCCGGCGGCCTGGACACCGCCGGCACCATCGCGCTCGGCGGCGCGACGACGTGCGCGCTGTGCTACCTGCTGGCCGAGCGCATCGTGCGGCCGCTCGTGGCGGAGGCGATGGGCGCCGGCGACGACGCGCCGCCGGTCGTGCTCGGCGTGCGGCGGCGGGTGCTGCTGTCGTGGGGGCTGGGCACCGGTATCCCGCTGCTGGGCATCGGGCTGGCGATGGTGCCGGACGGGCGCGAGGAGCCGGTGGGCGCTCCCGCGGTGCTGTTCCTGTGCGGCGTCGGGCTGGCCGTGGGGCTGCTCGCGATGGACGTTGCCGCGCGGTCGGTGAGCGAGCCGGTCGCCGACATGACGGCCGCACTGCGCCGGGTCGGGCAGGGCCGGCTCGACATCCGGGTGCCGGTCGACGACGTCAGTGAGCTCGGGCAGCTGCAGAGCGGGTTCAACGCGATGGTCGGCGGGCTGCGCGAGCGCGAGCAGCTGCGCGACCTGTTCGGGCGCCAGGTCGGCACCGCGGCTGCCCGGCTCTCGCTCGAGCAGGGCGTGCAGCTCGGCGGCGAGCGCCGGGACGTCGCCGTGCTGTTCGTCGACGTCGTCGGGTCGACGTCGCTGGCGGTCGAGGCGGAGCCGGAGGAGGTGGTGCGGCGGCTGAACGAGTTCTTCGCCGTCGTGGTCGACGTCGTGACCGCCCACCACGGCTGGGTGAACAAGTTCGAGGGCGACGCCGCGCTCTGCGTCTTCGGCGCGCCCGAGCGGCGGACCGACGCCGCCGCCTGCGCACTCGCGTGCGCCCGGGTCATGGCCGGGCGGCTGTCACCGCTGCCGCTGGACGCGGCGATCGGCGTCAGTGCCGGGCCGGTGGTCGCCGGGCACATCGGCACCGAGGAGCGCTTCGAGTACACCGTCATCGGCGACCCGGTGAACGCCGCCGCCCGGCTCACCGACCTGGCCAAGAAGGAGCCGCGGCGGGTGCTCGCCGACGCCGCCGTCGTGGCCGCCGCCGGACCGGAGTCCGCCGAGTGGGAGGAGTGCGGGCAGGCCGTGCTGCGCGGCCGGGCGAGGCCGACCGGGCTCTCCCGGCCGAGGGCCGGCCGCTAGGAGACGCCCAGCAGGTCGACGACGAACACCAGCGTCTCGTTCGGGGCGATCACACCGCCGGCGCCGCGGGCGCCGTAGCCCAGGTGCGGCGGG
>DATMJH010000407.1:0-3460 GCA_035554015.1 Mycobacteriales bacterium | reverse complement strand
GTGCACACCAACTCGCTCAAGGCGGCCTGGTACGGCACGCTCGCCGCCAAGCTGGCAGGTGTGCCGGTCGTTGTCCACGTCCGTGACCGGATCGCGCCCGACTACCTTCCGCGCACCGCGGTGATGGCCGTGCGACTGCTGGCCCGTGTCCTGCCGACCGCGGTGATCGCCAACTCGCGGGCAACGCTGGCAACCGTCCCGACGCGTCCGCGTCGGCGATCCACTGTCGTGGCCAGCCCGGTGGTCCCGGACTCCGTTGTCGTCACAGGCGCGACCCCAGCCCGGAGCGAGCGCATGCTCAGCGTCGGCGTCATCGGGCGGCTCGCGGAGTGGAAGGGGCAGCACATCTTCCTGGAGGCCTTCGCCCGAGCGTTCGGCGACGGCGGCGCTCGGGCGCGCTTGGTCGGATCAGCCATGTTCCGCGAAGAGGCGTATGAACAGAGGCTTCGCGATCAGGCCAGGGCTCTCGGCATCGACGACCGCGTCGACTTCCGCGGTTTTCGCGAGGATGTCGGCGCCGAGCTGGCCGAGCTCGACGTGGTCGTGCACTGCTCGGTGCTTCCGGAGCCGTTCGGCCAGGTCGTCATCGAGGCCATGGCCGCCGGCTGCGCGGTGATCGCCTCCAAGGCTGGAGGCCCGGCCGAGGTCGTGACCGATGGTGCCGACGGACTGCTCGTGCCGCCCGGCGACGCGGCGCTGCTCGCCGCGGTCCTGCGCCGCCTCGCCGACGACGAGGCGCTGCGCCACCGCCTGGGCCGCGCGGCGCGGCAGACGGCACTCAGCTACAGCCCAACCCGCACCGCCGACGGCGTGATGGCGGTGTACCTCGACGTCGTGAGCGGGTGAACGCTCACTGGCTTCTCCGCGCCGCGAGGTCAGCGATCGGCTCGAGCACCCGGTGCGCGAGGTAGCTGGCGCGCAATCCGGGCAGCGCGAAGGGGCGCCGGCTGGCTGGCGTCCTGGCCGGGGGGCCGAATTCGCGCATCGCGGCCGCACGGTCGGGGCCGATGTCGCCTGGTGCGCCGGTCTCGAGCGCCTGCTGGTAGAGCGCCACCATGTCACGCGCCACGCAGGACCAGAACAGTTTCTGCGAGCGAGCCAGTCCCCGGCTCCTGATCGCGCGCCATCGATCGGCGTCCTCCACAAGTTCCAGAACGGTTGAGGACAGGGCTGCGACATCACCCTCCGGCGTAATCAGTCCTTCCTCGCCGACCACTTCGGGAATGCTGCCGCTCGCATAGCCCACCGGAACGGCGCCGTTGGCCATGCCCTCGGTGATGACCCTGCCGAACTGCTCGACCCACGTGGGCGTGGACCGGCTGGGGACGAGAACCACATGCATCCGGCGGTACGCGGCGGCCAGGTCGGCCGCGTCGAGCCATGGCAGCCACTCCACGGCGTTGCCAACGCCGCGGTCCTCGGCCCGGACCAGTCCTGCCGCCGCGTCCGGTCCCCGACCGACGACGATGAGTCGCGCTGGCCGCCGCGCTCGTACCGCGGACAGCACGTCGATCGCGTCACGCAGGCCCTTCTCCGGCACGAGCCTGCCGACCAGGCCGAGGACGACCTCGTCGTTGGCTCTCACATCCTGCGACCCGGCGTGGTGCACCACCGGGTCGAGGCCCAGCGGCAGTACCGAGATGGGTCCGGCGTAGCCCTTGCCGCGCAGGACGGAAGCGGCCTGTCGACTGCAGGGGTAGAAGCCCGCGACGCGCGCCAGGGCCCGGCGCTCCATGCCAGCGAAGGGCGGCGGCCAGCGCTTGTCGAGGTTCTGGGCCGTGTACATGACGACCGGCAGTGCTCCGGCGGCGGCCAACACCTGCTTCGCGGCCACACTGACCGGTTCTTCGTGCGCGTCGACCAGGTCGGGATGCCACGCATCGATGGCCCTGCGCAGCTCACGCTGGATGTACCGGTGACGGTTGACGTCACCTGGCCGATCGATGTCGAGCTCGACGATGTCGAACCGCTCGTCGTCGAGTCCCGCGGACGGGCCAGGCCATGTCCGAGGCACGACGAGCCGCAGCTCGACGCCCTGTTCGACCAGGGCTCGGTCGCGTGCCCGGTGCGCGGGGTCCCGTCCCTCGTGGTAGATCCGGACGACGCGCACGTGTCACCTCCGAGACGTTGCGTTGCAGTGTGGGGCAGGATGCCGCTTGTGCCCGGTTCACCCCCGCCCGCGGTGGCCTGCGTGTCGCTCGAGCCGTGGGACGAGGTCTGGCGGCGCAACCAGCACTTCGCCGCCCAGCTGGTCGATCAAGGCCTGGTGTCGCGGTTGGTCTTCGTCGAGCCACCCCGCCTGGGAGAGCGGCCGCGACGCTGGTCACCGCGAGCCGGCATCGACGTGGTGCGCCCGCTGCTGCCGGCGCCCAAGCGGCTCGGCGGCCTCCGGCTCGCCGGAGCGCTGCTGCAGACGACCGATCTGCGCCGGGTGACCGTCGTGTGGGTCAACGACGCGACGCTCGGCCGGCACTGCCTCCGGCGGGGCGTCAGGGCGGTGTACGACGTCACCGACGACTGGCGCACGTTCGACAACCCCGCGTACATCCGGCGCAGGATCGTCATGGCCGAGGATGCTCTGGCGCGCCGCGCCACGACGATCGTCTGCAGCGAGGTGCTGGCGCAGCGCTGGCTCGAGCGCTACGGGAGTAGGCCGCCCGTCGTCCAGAACGCCGTGGACCTCACCGCCTTCGCGGACGTCGTCCCTCGGCAGCTGGACGGGCCCGGCCCTCACCTGGGCTATGTCGGGACCTTGCACAGCCAGCGGATCGACGTGGACCTCGTCCTCCGGCTGGCGCGCGAGATCGGCGGAACGGTGCACCTGGTCGGTCCCGCCAGCCTGGACGACGCGAGTCGGCAGCGGCTGGCGGGCGAGCCGCGGGTGCGCCTCCACGGCCCGGTGCCGGCCGCCGAGGTCCCTGCCTGGATGACCGCGATGGACGTGCTCGTCTGCCCCCACCTGGTCAACGACTTCACGCTCAGCCTGGATGCGATCAAGGCGCACGAGTACGCCGCGGCGGGCCGACCCGTGGTGGCGACGCCGACCAGCGGCTTCCAGCTGCTGGACGATCCGGGGATCGCCGTGGTGCCGCCGGAGCGGTTCGTGGCTGCAGCGCGGCTCGCCGCTGGCGGCCGCTCGCCGGTGAACCGGCCGACCGGATGGGCGGACCGGAGCCGCGAGTTCGCACAGTGGCTGCTCGCGCCGGAGCCGTCGTGCGCGTGACGCACGTCGTCGTCACGGACGCCTTCGCCGGTACCGAGCGGTACGTCGCGGACGTCGCTCGCCGGACGGCAGAGCGGGGGCACGAGGTGCTCGTGCTGGGTGGCGCACCCACCAGGATGCCGGCAGCGGTCGCGCCGGCAGCGTGGCTGCCTGCGCCGGACGTGCGCGCCGCCGTCCGGCAGCTGATGGCCGCGGCTCGCCCGAACGTGGTGCACACGCACCTCACCGCGGCGGAGA
>DATMJH010000406.1:0-22593 GCA_035554015.1 Mycobacteriales bacterium | reverse complement strand
CCGGCTCGTGGGCCGGGATCGGGACGCTGGCCGCGACCCCGGCGAGCCGCTCGCTGGCCGCCGCCGTGGTGGCCGCCGGTGTGCTGCTGCTGTGCGCCGCCTGGTGGCGGGTGCGCACGGCGCTCGACGACGTCGGCGGCGACGCGCTCGCCGTCGTCGGTCTCGACGCCGACGGCCCGGCCGTGCTCGACGAGCACCCGGCGCACCGACGTGCCGTAGCGCAGCTGCACCCCGTGCTTCTCGGCGGCGCCCGCGAGCGCGCGTGGCACGGCGTGCATGCCGCCCTTCGGGAAGTACACGCCCGCGACGGAGTCCATGTACGCGATGACCGCGTAGAGGGCGAGTGCGTCGTACGGCGAGAGCCCGGCGTACATCGACTGGAACGACAGGACCCGCTGGGTGCGCGGGTCACGCAGGTACTGCGCCACCTTGGGGGCCAGCCGGCGGAAGCCGCCGAGCGCCGCCAGCCGCGCGAGGTCGGGTGTCACGAGGTCGAGCGGGGAGTCGATGTTGCGGTCGATGAAGTCCTTCATCTCGTAGCGGTAGAGCTGCGAGACGAAGTCGACGTAGCGGCGGTAGCCCTGCGCCTCGCGCGGTCCGCAGACCCGCTCCACCTCGTCGGCCATCGCGTCGACGTCGGCCTTGACGTCGAGCGTCGAGCCGTCGGGGTAGTACGCGCGGTACAGCGGGTCGACGGGCTGGAGCTCGAGCCAGTCCTCCAGTCGCTCGCCGACGCAGTCGAGCGCGTCGGCGATGAGGTCGGGCATCGTCAGCACGGTCGGCCCGGTGTCGAAGCGGTAGCTGCCCTCGACCGTCGGCGACGGCGTCTCGAGCAGACCGGCGCGGCCGCCGGGCGCCGCGTCGCGCTCTAGCACCGTGACCTCCCGGCCGGCGCCGGCCAGCCGCAGCGCCGCCGACAGCCCGGCCAGGCCGGCGCCGACGACGACGACGCGGTCGGTGGGGCCGGAGACGGTGCGCACCCCCGGAGGCTAGTGCGGGAGACGTCACCCGGCAGGTCGGCAGGAACCGAGCCGCGTGCTGCGAAGATCTCCGGCCGTGCGCACCCGCCTCGTCCCGTTGCTGCTCGTCCCGCTGCTGTCGGTGCCGTTCACGGCGTCCCCGGCCCTCGCCGCGGACGTGCCGCCCGCGCAGCCGGCCGAGATCGGCACCGCGCTGCCGCCCGGCAACTCCGGGTTCTTCTCCGTCGAGGGCCAGGCGCGCGGGACCGCCACCGGCGACCCGGGCGACTACGGCGAGCACGTGGACGACCAGCGCGAGATGTTCTGGGGCGGCGAGTACAAGGACGGGCGGTTCACGCCTCCCACGGGCACGCCGCAGACGCCGAGAGACGGCGTCCGGATCTACGAGGACGACAAGGGCGTGCCCGTCGTCTACGGCGACACCGCCTACGACGTGTGGTTCGGCGCCGGGTACGCCGCCGGCCAGCAGCGGCTGTTCCTCGCCGACGCCGTCCGCCGGCTCGGGCGCGGCACCTTCGCCGAGCTGGTCGGGCCGAGCGGGGTCCCCGACGACGCGCTGACCCGGACGGTGACGTACTCGCAGGCCGACTACGACCGGATGTTCGCCGCGCTGCCGGCGGAGTCGCGGGAGGTGGTGGAGGGCTACGCCGCGGGTCTGGACGCGTGGATCCGGCACGTTCGGACGACGCCGAGCGACCTGCCTGCGGAGTACGTGCTGCTGTCGTCGCTGCCGGAGCGGTGGACGGTCACCGACACGCTGGCTGCCGGCGTCCTCATCACCCGCACCGTCGCCTCCGCCGGCGGCAACGAGTTCGACCACGTCGACACCCTGCGCGACCTCGGCGGGCTCGACGCGCTCGACCCGGCCGATGCCGACCCGCCGGTGCTGCCGACCGGGGTCACCGCGCCGGAGGTGCCGACCGCCGTCGCGGCGTCGGCGCGGGCCGCCGTGGAGGCGCTCAACGCCTGGGGACGCGGCCTGCACGGCGGCTCGTACATGTTCGCGGTGGCGCCGGAGCGCACCTCGACCGGCGGCGCGATGCTCGTCAGCGGCCCGCAGCTCGGCTACTCGTACCCCACCCAGCTGTGGGAGGTGGAGGTCCACGGCGCCGGCTTCGACGCCCGCGGTTCCACCGTGCCCGGCCTGCCGACGGTGGGCATCGGCTACGGCGAGCGCGTCGCGTGGGGGCTCACGACGGGCAACTCCAAGACGATCGACAGCTTCATCGAGACCGTGCGGCGCGAGGGCGGCCGGCTGCAGTACCTGCACGGTGCTCCCGGGTCGGCCACGTGGAAGGACGCCGACTGCCGCGTCGAGACCATCCGGTACCGCGGCTCGACGGACCCGGACGGTTCCCTGCCGAGCGTTCCTGACGCGCCGGCCGGTCCCGCCGTGTTCACCGAGGACGTCGAGGTCTGCCGCACGGTGCACGGCCCGATCGTCAGCTACAGCGACGACGGCACGCTCGCCCGCTCGGTGCAGTACGCGATGTACGGGCGCGAGCTGGAGACCGTCAACGGCATCCTCGCCTGGAACAAGGCCGACAGCTTCGAGGAGTTCGAGGCCGGCGTCCGGCAGGTGGCGTGGAACGAGAACGTCGTGTACGCCGACGCCGACGGCCGGATCGCCTACTGGCACCCGGGGCTGTTCCCGAAGCGGAGCGGCACGTGGGACACCCGCTTCCCGCGGCCCGGCACCGGCGAGCACGACTCCGACGGCTTCCTGCCGTTCGAGCAGATGCCGCACGTCGTCGACCCCGACCGCGGCTGGGTCGCGAACTGGAACGGCAAGCCGGCGGCCGGGTGGCAGGACGACTACCTCGACCTGGCGAGCAGCCGCCCGGCCGGGCGGGCCCAGCGCGTCCAGGTCATCGACGAGCTGCTCGAGTCGCAGCCGCGGCTGACCCCGGAGGCGCTGCGCGCCACCGAGTACCGGCTGGGCGTCGTCGACCAGCGGGCGCCGGAGTTCCTGCCGCTGGCGCAGGGGCTGACCGGCGCCACGCCGCTGGAGCAGGCGGCGGTGGAGCTGCTGCGGGGGTGGGACGGCACGGCGTACGGGCCGGGCGCGGGCACGAGCGAGGGCGAGTACACCGACGAGTCGGTGACCGCAGGCCCGGCGCCGACGGTGTTCTGGCGCTTCATGGACGCGCTGCGCGACGAGGCGCTGGCCGACCTGCCCACCGAGGTCGTCGACGAGCTCGACGAGATCGCCAGCCACGTGTGGGACGCCTCGGCCGCCGACAACCTGGTGCTGCGGCTGCTCGCGCCCGAGCGGTCGTCGCTCGAGCCGCCGGTCGAGCTGCTCGGCGGTCGGACGCCCGCGCAGGTGCTGCAGGCCGCCCTGACGGCGACCGTCGCCGAGCTGCGGACCGCGCACGGCGACGACCCGGCGGCGTGGCGCGACCGGCACCCGCGGCGCGACGTCAACAGCCTGACCGGCGTCATCGGTCCGTCGCTGACCATGCCCTACCAGGATCGCGGGTCGTGGGTGCACGTCGTGGCGTTCGACGGTGCCGGGGGGCCCGCGATGCCGACGCCGACGCCGACGACGGCGGCGGCGCCGCTGCCGCGCACGGGTCCGGCGAGCAGCACGACCCCCCCGACCAGCGCCCAGCTCGCCGGGGCGTGGGCGCTGCGCCGCCGCCGTGGCGTTCTGGGGTCGGGAACGTTCGACGACGTGGCGGACGACGACCTCGCCGGCTGACCGCCGGCCTCTTGCGTCCGCCCAGGTGGTCACCGCGCCCGCGGGGGCGGGCGGACGTCCGTGGCCGCCGGCTCGATCAGGCCGGCCCGCGCGGACCCTGCGCTACAGCCGGGTGAGGATCTCCGCGCCGTCCTCGGTGACGACCAGCGTGTGCTCGAACTGCGCCGTGCGCGAGCGGTCGGCCGTGACCGCCGTCCAGCCGTCGTCCCACATCTCGTGCCGCCAGTCGCCGATCGTGATCATCGGCTCGATGGTGAACGTCATGCCGGGGAGCAGCGGCGTCCGGGCGTCCGGGTTGTCGTAGTGGAAGACCTGCGGCTCGCAGTGGAAGCTGCGCCCGATGCCGTGCCCGACGAACGCCCGCACGACGCCGTAGCCGTTGCCCTCCGCGTGCGCCTGGATGGCCTTTCCGATGTCGCGGACCTGCGCGCCGGGGCGCACCGCGGCGATGCCGACGTCGAGGCACTCACGGGTGACCTCGACCAGCCGGCGCGACTCGTCGTCCACGTCGCCCACCAGGAAGGTGGCGTTCGTGTCGCCGTGCACGCCGTCGAGGTAGATGGTGACGTCGCAGTTCACGATGTCGCCGTCCTTGAGGACGGTGGAGTCCGGGATGCCGTGGCAGATGACCTCGTTGACGCTGGTGCACAGCGACTTCGGGAACGGCATGACCGAGCCGCCGTAGCCGAGCGGCGAGGGGTACCCGCCGCGGGCGAGGCAGCCCTCGTGCGCGATCCGGTCCAGCTCGTCGGTGGTGATGCCGGGGCGGACGGCGGCGCCGACCTCGGCGAGCACCTCGGCGGCGGCCCGGCCGGCGCGGCGCATCAGCTCGATCGTCTCCGCGTCCTTCGGCGCTCCGGTGTCGCGGTGCTTCGGGCGGCCGTGCTTGTCGAGCGCGTAGTCGGGGCGCGGGATGTCGGCGGGCACTGCACGGCGTGGCGAGATGCGCCCGGGCCGGACGAAGCGGGCGGCCTCGCGCTCGGCCGCCTCGCGGCGCGCCTGCTCGGCGGCGGCGCGCTGCGGGTCGACGTCGGCCAGCCGGTGGCAGCGCTTGTACTTGCGGCCGCTGCCGCACCAGCACGGCGCGTTGGAGGCGAGCACGGGGGTGGTCATCGCCGACCAGCGTAGGCGGGCAGGCGCACGTCCGCTCCCGCGCGCGGGGAGCGTGTGCCAGGACGCGGACGTCACGCAGAGAGTGGTCGACGACGTCCGCTCGTGCGGGCGCGCGTGGTGTGCCAGGACGCGGACGCAACGGGGAGGGGCGTCAGACGGAGCGGGCGGTGGCGGCGACGGCGAGCTCGGCGAGCACCTCGCGCGCCTCCTCGGTGACGGGCGCGGCCTCGAGCGCCCGCAGCGCGTCGTCGAGCAGCGAGGCCACCAGCGCCTCCACCCGGTCCAGCGCCCCCGTGTCGGTGATGACCTCGCGCAGGGTGCTCACGCCGTCGTCGGACAGGTGCGGGTCGCCCAGGTGCCGGCGGACCGCGGCCTCCTGGCCCGGCGACGCCGTCTCGAGCGCCATGGCCACCAGCGCGGTGCGCTTGCCCTCGCGCAGGTCGTCGCCGGCCGGCTTGCCGGTCTCGACCGGGTCGCCGAAGACGCCGAGCACGTCGTCGCGCAGCTGGAACGCCTCGCCCAGCGGGAGGCCGTAGGCGGAGTAGCCCTCGACGACAGCCGGGTCGTCGCCGGCGAGCGCCGCGCCGAGGTGCAGCGGCCGCTCGACGGTGTACTTCGCGCTCTTGTAGCGCGCCACGCGCAGCGCGCGCTCCACCGAGCCGCCGCCGCGGGCCTGCTCGAGCAGGTCGAGGTACTGGCCGCCCATCAGCTCGGTGCGCATGTCGTCGTAGACACGGTGCCCCCGCCGGAGGTCCGCAGGTGGCAGGCCGCAGGTCGACAGCATCGCGTCGGACCAGGCCAGGCACAGGTCACCGAGCAGGACGGCCGCGCCCGTGCCGAACGCCTCGGAGTCGCCGAGCCACCCCTCGCTGCGGTGCAGCGCAGCGAACCGGCGGTGCACCGCCGGCTGCCCGCGGCGTGTGTCGCTGCCGTCCATGACGTCGTCGTGGACGATCGCGCAGGCCTGGAACAGCTCGAGCGACGCCGCCGCGACGACGACGGCGTCGCTGTCGGTGCCGCCGGCGCCACGGAACCCCCAGTAGCAGAACGCGGGGCGCAGTCGCTTGCCGCCCGACAGCAGCGCGGTCAGGCCGTCGGTGAGCGGCCCGAGCTCCTCGCTGACGCCGTCGAGGACGTGCTGCTGCCGCGCGACGAACTCGTCCAGGCACTTCTGCACGCGCTGCCGCAGGTCCTCGCGGTCGAGCGGTGCAGGGCTCGACGTCGGATGGTCCACGGGCCGGAGGGTAACGGCGGGGGCCCGGTCCCGCCTGTCGAGAGAACGGCGGGCCTCATGTGACCGGGACGGCAGGAGCCGCCGCGCCACTAGGCTGCGCGACCATGCCGCAGGCCCCGACCCGGCGCGCCGGGCCCGACCGCACCATCCGCGAGATGCTCGCGACCGGTGAGCGGCTGTTCTCCTTCGAGTTCTTCCCGGCCAGGACCGAGGCCGGCGAGCGCCAGCTGTGGCAGGCGATCCGCCAGCTCGAGCCGCTGCGGCCGCACTTCGTCTCGATCACCTACGGCGCCGGCGGGTCCACGCGTGACCGCACGATCGCGATGACCGAGCGCATCGCGACCGACACCACACTGACGCCGCTCGCTCACCTCACCGCCGTCGACCACTCGGTGGGCGAGCTGCGCCGCATCATCGGCTCGCTCGCCGCCGCCGGCGTGCGCAACGTGCTGGCGCTGCGCGGCGACCCGCCCGGCGACCCGCGGGCCGAGTGGGTGCGGCACCCGGAGGGGGTCGAGTACGCCGAGGAGCTGGTGCGCCTCGTGCGCGCCTCCGGTGACTTCTGCGTCGGCGTCGCGGCCTTCCCGGAGAAGCACCCGCGCTCGCCCGACCACGACACCGACGCCGAGCACTTCGTGCGCAAGTGCGGTGCGGGTGCCGACTTCGCCATCACGCAGATGTTCTTCCACGCCGACGACTACCTGCGGCTGCGCGATCGCGTGGCGGCGCGCGGGTGCGACGTGCCGATCCTGCCCGGGATCATGCCCGTGACGAACGTGTCGCAGATCGAGCGCTTCGCGGTGCTCTCCGGCGCCGACTTCCCGAAGGACCTCGCGGCGCGGCTGCACGAGGTGGAGGACGACCCCGAGGCGGTGCGGGCCATCGGCGTCGAGGTCGCGACCGACCTGTGCGAGCGGCTGCTCGCCGAGGGCGCGCCGGGGCTGCACTTCATCACCCTCAACCGCAGCACCGCGACCCGCGAGATCTACCACCGGCTGGGCCTGGCCGCGCTCGCCTGAGCCGCGCGCCCGCGCGTGCTTCCGTCGGTCGGCCTACGGTGGCGGCATGAGGCTCGCTCACCGGGTGCAGAGCTCGGCCACGCCGGCCCAGGTCTGGCGGCTGCTCGGCGACCCTCGCCGCTGGCCGGAGTTCAACCCCGTCCTGCGGCGGGTGCACGGTGCGCCCGAGCGGGCGCGCACCGGGCACACGCTGCTGTCGGTCGCGCGGTTCACCGGCCTGCGGATCCCGGTCGACGTCGTCGAGGCCGTGCCCGAGCGCCGGCTGGAGCTGTTCTTCCACACCGCACCCGGCGTGTCGGAGCGCGTGGTGTTCGAGCTGACGCCGACCGTGCGCGGCGGCTGCGCGCTGCGCGCCTCGGTGGTCGTGGAGGGGCTGTTCGCCCGAGCGGCGTTCGTGCCGCTGTGGCTGGCGAACGGCCTGGTCGCGCGGCTGCTCGCGGTGCGGGCCGAGCGGCTCGCGCGGCAGGAGCGCAGCCGGTCGAGCGGGGCGGCGTGACGACCGCCACCGGGCTCGCCGTGCTCGGGCTCGGCGCGTTGCTGCTGGTGGTGCTCGCGCTGGCGACCGCGCGGCGCCCGGAGCACGAGGTGCCCGACCGCGACGGCTACTTCGACCGCTGGCAGGTGCTGCACGGCGGCTACGACCCGCGCACCGCCACGGTGTGGGTGCGGTTCTGGCTCACCCTCGTCTACCGGATCGGCCGGCCGCTGGCGCGTCGCGGCGTGCAGCCCGACGTCGTCACGCTGTCGTCGCTCTGGTTCGCCTTCGCCGTCTTCGTGCCGGCGTCGGCCGGCGGGTACTGGCCGATGCTCGCCGGCTGGATCCTCGTCGCCAGCGGGCTGTTCGACACCCTCGACGGCTGCGTCGCGGTGCTCGAGAAGCGCACCAGCCGGTGGGGGTACGTGCTCGACTCGCTGGTCGACCGGCTGAACGACGTCGTCTACCTCGCTGCCGTCGTGTCCGTGGGCGCGCCGCTCGAGCTCGCCATCGCCGTCGGCGTGGGCTTCTTCCTGCTCGAGTACGTGCGCGCCCGGGCCGGCAACGCGGGCGGGGACGACGTCGGCACGGTCACCGTCGGCGAGCGCCCGATGCGGGTCATCTTCCTGTCGGCCTCCATCCACTTCGGCGGGGTGTTCGTCGGGTCGGCCGAGCTCGTCGCCACGGTGGGCATGTCGGTGATGGCCGCCTTCACCGCCGTCGCGCTGGTACAGCTGGTCGTGGCGGTGCGGCGTCAGCTGCTCGCGCTGCCGCCGGACCCGGAGCCCGCCGAGCAGGTGCCGAGCGCCGGCTGAGCTCAGCGCCGCAGGTCGCGCTCGACGAGACCGGCGACGATGCGCGCGGACAGCAGCACCAGCGGCAGCCCGCCGCCCGGGTGCGCGGACCCGCCGACCAGGTAGACCCCGGGCACGGGCGAGCGATTGGCGGGGCGGAGGAACGCGGCTGCGGCGCCGTTGCTCGACGTGCCGTAGATGGCGCCACCCGGTGCCGCCGTGCGCTGCTCGAGGTCGGCGGGTGACAGCACGTGCTGCGCGAGCACGCGGTCGCGCACGGGCAGCCCGCGGGCGGCGAGCAGGTCGAGCAGCCGCTCGGCGTACCGGTCGGCGAGGCCGGGTCTCCGCCAGTCGAGCGCTCCGGGGCCGGAGCCGTGCCGCGGCGCGTTGACGAGCACGAACCACGCCTCGCAGCCGTCGGGGCGCACCGCGGTGTCGTCCGGTGCGCTCACGTACAGCGTCGGGTCGTCGACCGGCCGGGCCGGTGCGCCGAAGACGGCGTCGAACTCGGCGTCGTAGTCCGCGGGGAACAGCACGTTGTGGTGCGCCAGCCCGGGAGTGCGGCCCTCGACCGCGAGCAGCACGACGAAGCCCGACAGCGACGGCGTCGCGCGCCCCAGCCGGCGCCGGGCCGACCGCGTCGCCTCGCGGGGCAGCAGCCGGTCGAGGACGACGGAGGCGTCGGCGTTCGCGACGACGACGTCGGCGGTCAGCCGCTCGCCGGTGTCGAGCCCTACGCCGGCCGCGCGACCACCGCGCACCTCGACCGCCTCGACCCGCGCGCCGAGCCGCACGGCGCCACCGCACTCCACGACCCGGCCGGCGAGGACCTCCGCGATGCGGTGCAGGCCGCCGCGCACGTACCACCCGCCGAAGGCCTGCTCGGCGTGCGCCACGGCTGCCAGCGCCGCGGGTGCCCGGCGCGGGTCGGAACCGGTGTACGTGGCGTACCGCTCGGCGTACGTGCGCAGCCGCGGGTCGCGCAGCGTGGTCCGCGCCAGCCGGCGCAGCGTCGTCCACGGCGCGACGGCGGGCAGGTCCTGCGGACGGCGAGCCGCCAGGCGCAGCAGGCTGCGTGCGCCGTCGAGCGGCTGCTCGAGGAACGGGCCCCGGCTGGCCTCCCAGGCCCGCGCCGCGCGCCGCGCGAAGCGCCGCCAGTCGTCGCCGGCGCCGGGCCCGAGGGAGGCGTCGAGGCGGCGGCAGTGCTCGTCGAGGTCGCTGCTGGCGTCGAGGACGACGCCGTCGGGGAACCGGTAGCGCGCCACCGGGTCGAGCGGGGTGAGGTGCAGGTCGCCGGGCACGCCGCCGGTGTCGTCGAGCACCTCCAGCAGCAGGTGCGGCAGGGTGAGCAGCGACGGTCCGGTGTCGAAGCGGAACGTCCCGTTGGCGGTGGCCGTCTCGACGAGGCCGAGCTTGCCGCCGACCTCCGCGGCCGCCTCGCACACCGTCACCTCGTGCCCGGCCGCCGCGAGCCGGGCAGCGGCGGCCAGCCCGCCGACGCCCGCGCCGACGACCACGACGCTGCTCACGAGCCGGCCGGCGTCCCCACCGTGCCGGCGGCGCGCCCCGGCCGGTGCTCGACCGCGCGACCCTTCCAGGTGAGCCGGCCCGATCGACGCGCGAGCCGGGACCGCACGGCGAGCGCGAGCACGGCGGTGACCGACAGCGGGTGCGCGAGCGCGTCCGGCAGCGCGCGGCCACCGGTGCGTCGGGCGGTGACGACGCGTCCGGCGACACCGGCGGCGTACCCGGCCGCGCCGGCCGGCGAGCCCGCCAGCGCCGCGACCGGCGGCACGACGTAGAGGGCTCCGAGGGCGAGCAGCGCGGGCAGCGGCACCGTCCAGAGCGACTTCGCGTAGCCGGCGACGAGCTCCTCCCAGCTGGCGTACATCCGCGTGGTGGCAAGGTGCGTGCCGTCGACGACGCCGCCGCGACCGCCGGCGCGTTTGACCGCGCGAAGGAGCTCGACGTCCTCGACCACAGCGCCCTTCACGGCGGCGTGGCCACCGGCCCTGTCGTACGCGGCGCGGCGGACCGCGAGCAGCTGCCCGTTCGCGGCGGACAGCGCCGACGGCCGGCTGCGCTCGGCCAGGCGCAGCGGGACGAACGTGAGCCACGACCACTGCAGCAGCGGCTGCACGAGCCGGGTGGCGCCCGGCGCCTCCTGCCGCGGGTACGGCGAGAGGAGGTCGAGCCGGGTGTCCTGGAGCAGGGCCACCGTCGCGGCGACGGCGTGCGGCGCGAGCACGACGTCGGCGTCCACGAAGACGAGCACGTCGCTGCTGGCTGCTGCGGCGTCGGCGAGCTGCTGGCAGGCGTGCGGCTTGCCGAGCCAGCCCGGCGTCAGCGACCGGCCGCGCAGCACGCGCACGCGCGGGTCGCCGTCGCAGACCCGGCGGACGACGTCGCCGGTGCCGTCCGTAGACCCGTCGTCGAGCACGACGACCTCGAGGTCCACGCCGGTCTGCGCGAGCAGCGAGCGCAGGCACGGCTCGACCCGTGCCGCCTCGTTCCGCACCGGCAGCAGCACCGAGACGCGCGCCGTCGTCGACGTCGCGCCGGGAACCCGGAGGAGCCGTGCGTTGAGCGCCGCGTGTGCCGACAGGACGGCCGTGGCGGCGGCGAGCACGGCCACGGGCGACGGTCTCATCGGCGCGCCAGGACGAGCACGAGCGGCACCGCGACCAGCCCCATGCCGACGCCGCCGAGCAGCGCCACCGCCGGGCGGTCGAAGAAGACGGCGAAGGCGAGCACCGACGACCCGTAGGTCCACAGGAACAGCGCCATCGGCACGCGGTCGTCGGCCGCGCGGCGCGGCAGCAGCGAGAGCAGCGCGAGCATGACCGTGCCGACGAGCACCCAGCCGAGCAGGTTGGAGACCGGGATCTCGGGCGTGCCGGGCAGGGCGAGGCGGACGTCGGTCCACGTCCAGTGACCGGCCTCGACCATCTGCGGGTCGAGGAACAGGTCCCACGACGCGAGCGCCCACGCGCCGACGGCGACGGCGCCCCAGCGCGTCCGGGCCAGCCGCTGCCCCACGAGCAGGCACGGGTAGCCGAACATCGCCCAGGCCAGCGGCACCACCAGCGGCACCTCGAGCAGCGCCGGGCCGAGCGAGTCGCCGTAGCGGTACTGCCCGAACGGCACGCCGGTCGCGGTGCCGACCGCTTCCGCGACCAGGCCCAGCCCCGCCGTGACCGCCAGGTAGGCGGCGGCCCAGCGCACCCCCCGGTGCACCGCCGCGTGCGAGACCGACGCCGCCGCGAACACCACCACGGTCGCGACCGTGAGCCGGTCGCGAGCGGCGCCGTCGAGCAGGGGGTAGGCGACCTGCAGCAGCACCGTGGCTGCGGCCAGGCCCACCGGCAGCGGGCGCAGGCGGGCTCCCGCAGACCCGGCTCGCTGAGGCGCGGACGTCGCGGTCACGCCCGCGTCGTGCTGCCGCGCAGCCTGCCGACGGCGTCGGCGAGGGCGGCGCGGGCCAGCGGTCCGTGCTGGGCGAACCAGTCGGGGACGTCCTCGACGAGGTCGTCGTAGGCCTCGCCCAGCTCCTCGCCGCCGAGCGCGTGGCCGGCGACCGGGTCGTCGTAGAGCAGGTGCCACAGCTCGGCGACCTCGGCGGTCGACGGCAGCGGCATGCCGTGGCTGAGCCAGCCGCCCAGGTCGAGGTCGATCTCGTCCGGCAGGTCCGGCTGCAGCTCCCGGCCGTGCTGCTGCACGTGGTGCTCGAGGGCGGCGCGGCTGCCGAACAGCAGCACCTTGTCGTGCTCGCGCAGCAGCACGTCGGTCTCGGTGTCGTCGTCGACGACCCAGCCGGCGTGCCACCGCGTGTCGCCGTCGACCAGCAGCACCTCGTACACGTCAGCCACGGCGGAGCCTCCTCGTTGCGCGGGACAGCAGCGACGGCGAGCGGTCGGCGAGCACGACCCGCGCGACCGACCGGCCGCTGGCGCCGAACACGCCGCCACCGGGATGGGTGGACGCGCCGCACAGGTACAGGCCGGCGACACCGGGCACCCGGTAGCCGGCCAGCCCGGGCGCCGGGCGCCACATGAACATCTGGTCGAACGACATCTCGACGTGCATCACCTGGCCGGAGCGCAGCCCGAGCTCGCGCTCGAGGTCCAGCGGCGTCTGCACGTGCACGTGTTCGACGGCGCCGGCGAACCCCGGCGCGGCCCGGTCCACCGCTGCCACGAGCTTGTCGCCCTCGCGCTCGCGGATGTCGTCCCACCGCTCGCCGTTCGACAGCGCGTACGGGTGCCACTGGCCCCATACCGTGACGTTGTGCCGGCCTGCGGGCGCGATCGTGTCGTCGAACGCGGAGAACGTCATGGCGAGCGCCGCCGGCTCGGTCGGCGGCAGCCCGGCGGCGTACTCGCCGTGCGCCCGGCGCAGCGCCGCGCGAGACGGCGTGAGCAGCTGCATCGCCCGGTACGACTCCTCGGTCGCGGACGGGTAGCGAGGCAGGTCGCGCGTGGCCAGCCGCACGACCATGCCGATCCCGTTGCCGGTGCGCACGTGCCGGCGCGCCCGCTGCACCGACGGCGGCACGTCCTCGCCGAGCAGGTCGAGCGTGGTGAGCACGTGGCACGCCGCGACGACGGCCTCGGCGGCGAGCCGCTCGCCCGACTCGGTGAGCACGCCGCGCAGCCGGCCGTCGGCGCCGACGACGAGCTCCTTGGCGCCGTCCCCCAGCCGCACCCGCCCGCCGAGCGACTCCAGTCGGCGCTGCAGCGCCTCGCTGAGCGCGCCGCTGCCGCCGCGCGGGTGCCCGGGCGGCAGCAGGTGCATCACGGTGTTCCAGCCGACGAGGTCGGCGGTCGCCACCTCGCTGGTCGGCGGTCCGGACTGCGCGCCCATCCAGGCCAGCGCGGCCTTGAGCCGCTCGTCCTCGAAGTGCTCGTCGAGCAGCGAGTCCGCCGGTGCGAGGAACTGCCGGCTGAGCTCCATGCCGGACAGCCCGGTGCTGCGGCCGACTCCCCACAGCGTGCGGCCCAGGTGCGCCGGCGTCGGAGCGCCCTGGAAGGCGTCGAACACCTTGACGTTGCGGGCCGACCAGTCCCCGACGAACGCGCGGTAGGCGTCGGCGTCGCGGCTGCCGCACACCGCCTCGATCGACGCGCACGTGCGGTCGAGGTCGACGTAGAAGGTGATGTCACGGCCGTCGTCGGTCGGGTAGAAGCCCCACGGGTCGAGGTCCTGGTACTCCAGCCCGCACGCCGGGAGGTCGAGATCCTCGACGATGCCGGTGTGCCGCACCATGATGTGCGCGCTGGATCCCCGGTCCATGCGGTAGCCGGGGAAGCGCTCGACCGTGCTGACGGCACCGCCGACGACGGTGTCGCGCTCGACGACCTCGACGTCGAGTCCGGCGCGCGCGAGGTAGCAGGCGGCGACGAGCCCGTTGTGCCCGGCGCCGACGACGACGACCCGCTCGCGCGCGGTCGACGTGGCGGTCACCGGCCCGACACTAGGGGGAGCGGCCGGGCAGCCGCAGCCCGAGCACGGCGAACTCACGCGGGTCGCCGGGGAACACCAGCCGGCGCACCAGGTCGACCCAGCCGGCGGCGCGGTAGAAGCCGCGGGCACGGGTCTCGGCGTCGGGCGTCGTCAGCACCGCCGTGGTCGCCGGCTGCGCCTCGAGCAGCCGGTCGAGCAGGTCGCGCCCGAGCCCGCGGCGCTGCGCCTGCGGCCGCACGTGCAGCTCGCACACCTCGAAGGAGCCGTGCAGCCACCGGTCGGCGTCGGCGCGGCCGAGCGCGACGACGAGCGCCTCGTGCACGTGGTCGTGCCACCACTGCCCGCGCCGGCCGAGGTAGCCGTAGCCGACGCCGAGCAGGCGGTCGTCCGCGTCCACCGCGGCGACGGCGGTCAGGCCGGCGCGGTCGAGGTGGCTCGACAGCACCCCGCGCCGGGCGCGCGCCGCCACGGGGGGCACGTCCATCGCCTCCGCGTACACCTCGAGCACCTCGTCCCGGCGGTCGGCGAACGTGCGGACGTCCCACGGCACGACCCGCACGGCCGGCGGCGCCGTCACAGCGGCGACCTGCCGTCGACGGTGCCCTGCAGGTCGAGCACCGCGAACCGCGCGAACAGCTCCTCGGCGTACCAGCCGACCTCTGCGGTACGCCGGACGGCGTCGAGGTGCGGCGCCCCCTGCGCGGCGAAGGCGCGCAGCGACGCGGCGTCCTCCCAGAGGCTGACGGTGCCCTGCAGCCCCAGCGGCGCCTCGCCGACGGGCAGCGCGAAGCGCAGCCCGCTTCGGGTGTGCAGGTCGGCCGCCACGTCAGGCACCGCGCGCCAGAAGGTCGCCGCGCGCAGCGGACGCAGCCGGGCGCGCGTCACCGCCGCCACCGGCCCCGCCTCGCGTTGCGGCACCGGGCGACCGAACGGCTCGCGACCGCTCCAGCTGCCGCGGCTGCTCACCGGACGCAGGTCGAGACGCAGCTGCTCGTCGGCGGCCGCCCGCCACCGCCGTACGACGGGGCCGTCGTCGAAGGCCCGTGCGGAGGCGGGGTCGGCCCACGTCGTCAGCAGTCCCCACCGCGTCAGGTCGGCGTCACGTGCGGCGAACGTGCGCCCTCGGCCGGTGCCGAGCAGCTTCGCGAAGCGCACGCCGGCGGTGCGCCGCACCGCGCCGCGGTCGCGGGCGACCCGCGCCACCGCCGCCGGCACGCCCGCCGCCGGCACGCGCCACAGGTGCAGCGTCACCAGCGCCGGTACGGGGTCTGCCCCGGCCGGGGTCACCCGGCCACCTGGGCCGGCGTCCCCCCGGTGAGCCGCAGCAGCTGCTCGTAGGTGGTGGGGAACACGGCGTGCGGGTGACCGGCTGCGGCCCACACGACGTCGTGCCGCCCGAGGTCGACGTCGACGAGCGTGCGCATCGGCCGCGGGTGCCCGACCGGTGCGACCCCGCCGATGGCGTACCCGGTGGCCTCGCGCACCAGCGCGGCCGGTGCGCGCTCGACCCGGTCGACACCCAGCAGCGCCGCGACGGCACCGGTGTCGACCCGGTGGGCGCCGCTGGTCAGCACGAGCAGCGGCTCGCGCGCGCCGTCAGCCGAGCCTGCGGTGAAGACCAGCGAGCTCGCGATGGCACCGACATCGCACCCGAGCCCGGCCGCCGCTTCGGCGGCCGTGCGCGCACCGTCGTCGATCATCCGGACCTCGCCGCGCCAGCCGGCAGCGGTCAGCGTCTCGACGACCCGGGCGACCGTGGGGTGCACCCCGCAAGCCTGCCACCCGCCGTGCCCCGCCGCGCGGTCACTCGTTCGGTGTCTCCGCGGGCTCCTGGGTCTGCTGGTTGGGTGGGTTGCTGTCGCCGCTCCCGTCCGGCGGGTCGTCACCGCACGCGCCGGTGAGGGCGGTGACGCCGGCGAGGAGCAGGGCCGCGAGAGGTCGCTTCATGCGTTCCGGCCTTCCCCCGGGAAGGACGGCGTGCACCTGTGCGTTCGACCGCACGTGAGCAGTGGCGGACGAGGTGTCAGGCAGACTGTCCCGGTGGTGGACGACCAGGCGCAGGACGGGCTGCGCGAGCTCGCCGAGCGCGCCGGCCGTGACCTCGAGGGCGCGTCCGCGCACGAGGTGCTGCGCTGGGCCCACGAGACCTTCGGCGACCGGTTCGCCATCGCGTCGTCCATGGGCGACGGCCTGCTGGCCCATCTCGCCCAGAGCGTCGCCCCCGGCATCGACGTGCTGTTCCTCGACACCGGCTACCACTTCGCCGAGACGCTCGGCACGCGCGACGCCGTCAGCGCGGTCTACGACGTGAACGTGCGCACCGTGCTTCCGCTGCTCACCGTGCAGCAGCAGGACGCCCGGCACGGCGCCGAGCTGTGGCGCAGGGACCCGTCGGCGTGCTGCGCGCTGCGCAAGGTGGAACCGCTCGAGCGCGCGCTCGCCCCGTACACCGCGTGGGCGTCGGGCATCCGGCGCGACGAGGCGCCGACGCGGCGCGGCGCCGGTGTCGTCGAGTGGGACGCCAGGCGCAGCAAGGTCAAGGTCAACCCCATCGCGGCCTGGACCCAGGACGACGTCGACGCCTACGTCGCCGAGCACGGCGTCCTGGTCAACCCGCTGGCCTACGACGGCTACGCGTCCATCGGCTGCGCGCCGTGCACGCAGCGGGTCGCGCCGGGTGAGGACAGCCGCGCCGGCCGCTGGGCCGGCACCGGCAAGACCGAGTGCGGCCTGCACGCCTGACCTCGCTGCGTCCGCCCAGGTGGTCATCCGCCCGACGCGCGGAGGCGGACGTCCCGCCCGCCCCCGCCGTTGCGTCCGCCCAGGTGGTCACCCGCCCGGCGCGCGGAGGCGGACGTCCCGCGGGGGGTCAGCGGCCGGTCAGGCCCTTGTACCGCAGCGTGAACACGCGCGAGCAGTCCTCGCAGCGCCAGTCGCCGTGGCCCTTCTCCGGGTCCTCGCCCCACGGCCGGATCGACTCCTCGCCGCAGTACGGGCAGTAGAACGGCACGGCGCGTGCCGTCGGCTCGGTCACCGCCGGGCGCCCGTCACCGCAGCAGCGCCTCGTCCGCGCGGCGGGCCCAGCTGGCGAACCGCTCGCCCTCGTGCCGGTCGGCGAGGTAGGTGCGCAGCAGCCGCTCGACGTAGTCGACGGCGCCCTCGCCGGTCACCTTCAGCCCGCGCGACTTGCGGCCGAACCCGGCGTCCTCGCCGAGCCGCCCGCCGAGGTGCACCTGGAACCCCTCCTGGTCGTCGACGATCGAGCCCTTCAGGCCGATGTCGGCGGTCTGGAAGCGTGCACACGAGTTCGGGCAGCCGTTGACGTTGATGGTGATCGGCTCGTCGAACTCCGGCAGCCGCTTCTCGAGCGCGGTGTAGATGTCGACGGCCCGCTGCTTGGTCTCGACGATGGCGAGCTTGCAGAACTCGATGCCGGTGCAGGCCATGGTGCCGCGGCGGAACGGCGACGGCGTGACGCGCAGGTCCTCCGCCTCCAGCGACGCGACGAGCGGCGGCACGTTCTCGTCCGGCACGCCGAGCAGCACCAGACCCTGCTGGGCCGTCGTGCGCACCCGTCCGTCGCCGTGCAGCGCGGCGAGCTCGGCGACGCGCGAGAGCTGCGTGCCGCTCGTGCGTCCGGCGCGCGGCACGACACCCACGTAGTTGAGCCCGTCGACCTGCCGGTGCACCCCGACGTGGTCGCGCTGCTCGCGTGGCGGCGTCGCCGGTGCCGGGCCGTCGGGCAGCGGAGCGCTGAGGTACTCGTCCTGCAGCACCTGCCGGAACCTCTCCGCGCCCCAGTCGGCGAGCAGGAACTTCAGCCGGGCGTGGTTGCGCGAGCGCCGGTAGCCGTAGTCGCGGAAGACCGAGCAGACGCCGGCCCAGGCCTCCTCGACGCGGTCCGGCTCGACGAACGCGCCGAGCCGAAGGCCGAGCTTGGGATTGGTCGACAGCCCGCCGCCGACCCACAGGTCGTAGCCCGGCCCGAGCTCGGGGTGGACGACGCCGACGAACGACACGTCGTTGATCTCGTGGTTGGTGCAGTGCGACGCGCAGCCGGAGATCGACGTCTTGAACTTGCGCGGCAGGTTCGCGAACGCCGGGTCGCCCACATAGCGCTTCGCCACGGCTTCGACCGCCGGGGTGGCGTCGACGACCTCGTCGGCCGCGACCCCGGCGAGCGGGCAGCCGAGGATGACGCGGGGGGTGTCGCCGCACGCCTCGGTCGACCCGAGACCGACCGCGTCGAGGCGGTCCCAGATCTCGGGCACGTCCTCGATCCGGATCCAGTGCAGCTGCACGTTCTGCCGGTCGGTCACGTCGGCGACGTCGCGGCCGAACTCGGTCGCGATCTCGCCGACGACGCGCAGCTGCTCGTTCGACAGCAGGCCGCCGTCGATGCGGACGCGGAACATGAAGAACGGCGCCTCGAGCTCCTCCGGCTCGAGCAGCGCGGTCTTGCCGCCGGGGATGCCGTCGGCGCGCTGCGTGTACAGCCCGTACCAGCGCAGCCGACCGCGCTTGTCCGCGCCGTCGATGGCGTCGAAGCCCTGCTGCGCGTAGATGTCGAGCACGCGCTGCTTGACGGTCAGCGGGTCGCTGTCCTTCTTGACCTGCTCGTTGGGGTTCAGCGGCTCTCGGTAGCCGAGCGCCCACTGGCCTTGACCGCGCTTGGCGGGCATGGCGTCTCTCCTCGTTCGGTGGCCGGCGGTGCCGGTGGTGCGTCGGACGGTCCTGGATCGGCGTGCGTCAGGTCAGCAGCAGACCGGACACATCGCGCTGCACGTCCGCAGCAGGTCGACGTGCCGCCGGCAGACGAGGAGGACGGACACGCCTTCCAGAGTCGCACAGCGGCCGACCGACCGGACCGACGGCGAGGGTGACCGGCGCCACAGGTCACGGCTGCTCGGGTGGTGGCCAGACCGACCGCCAGGCGCGATCGTCGCTGCTCAGCGCCGTCACGGCGGCCGGGAGACGATCCTCGACGACGGACTCGATGGTCGTGTGCTCGAGCACGGCGCGCAGCGATGCCCGCACCGCGACCCAGACGTCCTGGAGCCGAGCGGCCGGACCGGGATACTCGAGTGCCTCCGGGCGCTCGCCGTGGACCAGGGCGAGCGGTCCGTCGAGGACCCGCACGACGTCGGCCACGGTGATGGACCAGGCGGGACGAGCCAGCCGGTGGCCGCCGTCGGGGCCTCGCCGGCTCTCCACGAAGCCGGCCCGCCGCAGTGCCGGCAGGATCTGCTCGAGGAACGCCTGCGGTATGCGCTGCTCGGCGGCGATCTCGCCCGAGCGCACGGGGGCTCCCTCGGGGGCGACCGCGAGCGCGCACAGTGCGCGGACCGCGTAGTCGCTCTTCGCCGAGATCTGCACCCGCACACCCCACCACGGGCCGCCCGCCGCACCCCGCTGTGGCCGCCGTCACAGGGCCCGAAGTTGACTGCAGAGGTCAGGAAAGGACACCATCGCGACCATGCACCCGAGCACCCGCCTGCGCACGCGCAGCGCCGCGACGCCGGGTGCCTGGGGGCGTACCCCGTGGGTCGGGTGGTGCGTCGACTCGTGCCGTCCGGGGACGCGATGTCTGCAGGAGCTCGTTCCGCTCTCCTAGCAGTCCGCTGCGCCGCACGACGCGTGCGCCGCCCGTCCCTCCCGAAGGATCTGTGAAGCGCCTCCGGACCGCCCTGACCGTGCCCGTCGTGTCCGTCCTGCTGCTGTCGGCCTGCGGCGGAGGCGGCGTCGACGTCGCCGCCGCCACGCCGTCGGCCGACGGTGCCGCGCGTGCCGCCGAGCTGCGCCTCGGCTACTTCGCCAACGTCACGCACGCCTCTGCCGTCTACGGCGTCGCCACCGGCACCTTCCAGGAGGCGCTGGGCGACACCCGACTGGAGACCAGTGTCTTCAGCGCCGGGCCGTCCGTCGTCGAGGCGCTCGCCAGCGGCGACCTCGACGCCTCGTTCATCGGTCCCAACCCCGCCGTGAACGCCTTCACGCAGACCGGCGGCGAGCTGCTCCGCATCGTCGCCGGCACCACGAGCGGCGGCGCCGCCCTCGTCGTCCGGCCCGAGATCGAACGCGTCCAGGACCTCGACGGCGCGACCGTCGCGACACCTCAGCTCGGCAACACGCAGGACGTCGCCGCCAAGTCGTTCTTCGACGAGGAGGGCGTGGACGTCGACGTCGTCAACCAGGAGAACGCGACGACGCTCGACCTGTTCGAACGCGGCCAGATCGACGGCGCATGGGTGCCCGAGCCGTGGGCCAGCAGGCTGGTTCTCGAGGGCGGAGGGCAGGTGCTCGTCGACGAAGCCGAGCTGTGGCCCGACGGCGAGTTCGTCACCACCCACCTCGTGGTGCGCACCGAGTTCCTCGAGCGCTTCCCCGGGACCGTCGAGGAGCTCCTCGAGGGACTGGTGCGGGTGACCGACGAGGTCGCCGGCGAGAGCCCCCAGGTGCAGCGCGCCGTCAACGCCGGCATCGAGGCCGAGACGGGACGGCCGCTCGGGCGCGCCACCATCGAGCGCGCCTTCGACCACCTGACCCCGACGCTCGACCCGGTGGCGAGCTCGTTGCGGGCCGGTGCCGAGAACGCCGTCGCTGCGGGCGTGCTGCGCGAGGCGCAGGTCGACGGCATCTACGACCTGCGGCTGCTCAACGCGCTGCTGCGCGAGGCGGGTCGCGAGCCGGTCGACGACGACGGGCTCGGCGCATGACCCGCACCGGCGAGCGGTCCCGCCCGCGCCCCACCACGGCAGGAGCACCATGAGCACCATGACCACTCTGCGTCGCGTCTTCGGCGTCGACGCCGGCACACCGGCCTCCGAAGCCGGTGGCGCCGCCGTCCGGCTGAGTGGCGTCACGAAGCGGTTCGGTGACGGGCCGGTGATCCTGGACGACGTCTCGCTGAACGTGGCTCCCGGGGAGTTCGTCTGCCTGCTGGGTGCCAGCGGCTGCGGCAAGTCGACGCTGCTCAACCTCGTCGCCGGCCTCGACCGGCCCACCGCGGGGTCGGTCGAGGTGGACGGCGACCGGGCCGCCCTGATGTTCCAGGAGTCCGCCCTGCTGCCGTGGCTGACCGCCGCGCAGAACGTCGAGCTGGCACTGCGGCTCCGCGGCGTCGGCCGGGCCGAGCGACGGGCCGAGACCACGCGCCTGCTCGAGCTGGTCCGGCTCGAGGGGTCCGGCCACAAGGCCCCGCACGAGCTGTCCGGCGGTATGCGGCAGCGGGTCGCGCTGGCGCGTGCGCTGGCGCAGGACAGCCGCGTGCTGCTCATGGACGAGCCGTTCGGGGCGCTCGACGCCATCACCCGCGACGTGCTCCACGACGAGCTCACGCGCATCTGGCACGAGGTGGGGGTCACCGTGCTGTTCGTGACCCACAACGTGCGCGAGGCGGTGCGGCTCGGTCAGCGGGTCGTGCTGCTGTCGTCGCGCCCCGGTCGCATCGCGCACGAGTACGCCGTCGACATCGCCCAGCCGCGGCGGATCGAGTCGCCCGCCGTCGCCGAGCTGTCCGTGCACATCACCGAGCACCTGGCCGCCGAGATCCGCCGGCACGCGCATCCGGCGGGAGGCCCGCGGTGACCGGCCCGGTCGTCGACACCGACCGTGCCGGCGCCGAGCTGGAAGCGGGACTCGACGCTCTCGAGACGGAGGTTCGCGAGCCACGGCCGTCGCTGCCGCGGCGTGCGGCCCGCTCGGTCGTGCCTGCGGCGAGCGGCATCGCCGCCGTCGTCCTGGTGTGGCAGGTCGTCGTCTCGCTGCTCGCGCCGGACAACGTGCCGTCACCCGCCGAGGTGTGGGAAGCCGCTCGCTTCGAGTGGCGCTCCGGCCGCCTGCCGGAGGCCGTCGTCACCAGCCTGCAGCGCGGCGTGCTCGGCTTCGTCGTGGCGCTCGTCATCGCCACGCCGCTCGGGCTGGTGCTCGCGCGCCTTCCCCTGTTGCGCCGCGCGTTCGGCCCGGTCGTCACGGGCCTGCAGTCGCTGCCGTCGGTCGCCTGGGTGCCGCTGGGCATCCTGTGGTTCGGGCTGTCCGAGGCGACCTTCTACTTCGTGATCCTCATGGGCGCCGTGCCGTCGATCGTGAACGGCACGCTCAACGGGCTCGACCAGGTGCCGCCGCTGCTCATCCGGGTCGGGCACGTCCTCGGCGCGCAGGGGACGACGCTCGCCCGGCACGTGCTGCTGCCGGCGGCGCTGCCCGGCTACCTCGGCGGCCTGCGGCAGGGCTGGGCGTTCTCGTGGCGGTCGCTGATGGCCGCGGAGCTCATCGTGAGGTCGGGCGCCTTCGGGCTGGGTCTGGGTGGCGTGCTCGAGGACGCCCGGCAGCTGTTCGACGTGCCCGGCGTGGTGGTCGGCATCCTCACGATCCTGCTGGTCGGGCTGGCGGTGGAGCTGCTGTTCTTCGCCCCGCTCGAGCAGCGGGTGCTGCGCAAGCGAGGGCTGCTGGTCGACAAGCGCTGACGGGGCAGACTCTCCGTCCGTGACCACGCGTTACCCGCTGCACCTCGACGTGGCCGGTCGGCGGGTGCTCGTCGTCGGCGGCGGCGCGGTCGCCGCGCGTCGGGTCCGCTCGCTGCTCGAGGCCGGCGCGCGGGTCGACGCCGTGGCGCCCGAGACCGTCGACGTCGCCGGGCACGAAGGCGCGACGGGCGACCGGGACCTCCGGGAAGCCGTCGACGGTCTCGGGCGCCACGGCGTCGACCCGCGCGCCGGCCTCGAGCAGCGAGCGGACCCGACGCGCGGCGACCGCGCCGCCGCCGACGACGAGCACCCGCCGACCGGCCACGTCGAGGTGCAGCGGGTAACG
>DATMJH010000405.1:0-5942 GCA_035554015.1 Mycobacteriales bacterium | reverse complement strand
AACCTGGTCCTGCGCCCGCCCGGCGTCGCCGTGCAGGGCGAGACGCCCGACGAGCCGATGTACAAGGCGCTCGGCGACGCGATGGCCGCGGAGAACGGCTACGCGAGCCAGTACGGCTACGAGCTCTACGACACCACCGGCACGACCGAGGACTGGTCGTACTACCAGTCCGGCGGCCTGGGCTACACCTTCGAGATCGGCCCGAACGAGTTCCACCCGCCGTTCCCGCAGGTCGTCGACGAGTACGTCGGCACCAGCGCCGCCGCCAAGGGCGTCAAGCCCGAGACCGCCGCGAAGCTGACCACCAAGGCGGCCGACGACTGCGCCGGCGCCTCCCGGCAGCCGGACCGCGTCGGTGGCGGCAACCGCGAGGCGTTCCTGCTCGCGTTCGAGAACGCCGTCGACGCCGGCACGCACTCGGTCATCACCGGCACGGCGCCGAAGGGCGCGACACTCACCCTCGAGCGCACCGGCGTGTTCCCGCTGTGGGACGGCTCGCTGGTCGCCGACACGGTCGCCACCGCGATGACGACGACGTCGGCCGGCGGGTTCACCTACCACGCCAACCCGTCGACCCGCCCGTTCGTGCAGTCGCGCAAGGCTTCGGTGCTCGGTGGTGCGAAGGAGACCTTCACCGCGAGCGGCAGCACCCGGCCGTTCTCCAGCCAGGAGACGCCGTTCACGCTCAGCCAGCCCGCCGACGTGCTCAAGGCGACGGTCCGGGTCACGGTGCCCACCGCCGCCGAGACGCTGAAGAACTACGACCTCTACCTGCTCAACGACAAGGGCGAGGTCGTCGCCGAGGCGCGTGCGTGGGCGGTCGCGAACACGCTCACCTGGACCGGCCCCGGCGGCCAGGGCGTCCCGGCCGGCAAGTACACGCTGCGCGCCAGCAACGGCGTGGCGCTGGCGATGGCGTACCAGCTGGAGGCGACCTCGCACGACGTCGTGCGCGACCGGACGCCGCGCCAGTTCGAGCAGTGGACGCTGTCCTGCATCGTCGACGGCGGCGTGGTCGGCCAGGCGCCGGTCAGCGTCGAGCGCGGCCAGAGCGTGGACGTCGGCGACGTCTGCCGCACCGGCAGCACGGCCGGCAGCGCGGCCGGCAGCGCGGCCGGCAGCACCGCCGGTGCGAGCGGGCTGGCCACGGCGCAGGCCGCCAGCGGCAAGGCGGCCCGTCGCCGCTGAGACCCGGCGACCACCCGAGGAGGCCCCGCGCGACCGCGCGGGGCCTCCTCGCGTCCGGGCGTCGCCCGGCCCGGCGGGGCCCCGCCCAGTCCGGCCCGGCCCGGCCCGGCTGGGCCGGGCCACACCCAGTCGGCCCGGCCCGGCCCGGCTGGGCCGGGCCGGGTGCTGGCGGTCAGCCGTCGTCCCGGCGCGGACAGCTGCCGGCCGACCGCACCGAAATGCGTGACGCCCGGCGGCACGGCTGGCACGCTTCGCGACCGTGAGCAAGGTCGACTACCGCAAGGGCGACTACCGGGTCGTCGCCGAGCGCCTGCTGCCGGCCGCGCGCGAGCTCGTCGCCTGGTGCGACCCGCAACCGGGCCAGCGGGTCGTCGACGTCGCGGCCGGCTCCGGCAACGTCTCCTGGCTGTGCCGTGCTCGCGGCGCGGACGTCGTCGCCGTCGACCTGGTGCTCGAGCAGCTCCTGCTCGGACGCGCCGACGGCGCCGGCGTGCACTGGACGGTTGGCGACGCGCACGCGCTGCCGCTGCGGGACGGCAGCGCCGACCTCGTGCTGTCGACCTTCGGACTGATCTTCGCGGACCGCCCCGACATCGCGGTGGGCGAGGCGGCGCGGGTGTGCCGCCCGGGGGGACTGATCGGCCTCACCACGTGGGACGGCAGCGGACTGCAACGGGCGCAGTACGACGTGATGGCCGAGTTCCTCCCCGACCTGCGCGGCGGCCACGACGCCCTCGCCGTCTGGGGCACGCCCGAGGCGATCGAGAGCCGCCTCGCTCCCGTGGCACTCGACGTCGAGGTCCGCCCGGGCAGGCTGGTGCGTACCTACGCGTCGATCGCGGCGTGGTGGGACGACCGGGTCGCGCATGCACCGCCGGTGCTCACGGCGAAGAGCATGCTGAGCGCCGAGCAGTTCGACGAGCTGGGCCGGCGGATGCGCGACGCCGTCCGCCCGTTCGGCCGCGACGTCGACGGCGGCTGGGAGCTCGCCGACGAGTACCTGCTGGTTCGAGGGTCCGTGCGCTGATCCAGCGCTGCATGCCGGTGCGCCGGCCGAGACCCGTGAGAAGAGAGCCGTGAGAAGAGAGCCGTGAGAAGCCGTGGGCGTCGGTGCGTGGTGAGGCCCCTCGGTAAAAGTTCTGGTCGCGGAACTTTTGCCGAGCAGCCACCGGCACTCACCCCCGGGTCGGGCGGCGGCCCAGCGCGACGGCGCTGCTCGGTGGAAGTTCTCGTCCTGGAACTTCTACCGAGCGCTCACCGGTGAGCACCCACCGGCACTGACCGGCTGCTCCGGTCGCGGCGGCACCTGCGTCAGCGGCAGCCGTCGCCGCACGGCGCACCGCAGCAGGGCGAGCCGTCGACGTCGGCGTGGGTGCCGGCGTGGGTGCCGGCGTGGGTGCCGGCGTGGGTGTCGGCGTGGGTGTCGGCGCCGGGGGCCGCGAGCAGCACGGCCACCGGCGCGCAGCAGGTGTCGCCCCGCAGCGCCTCGATGCCCTCGCGCACCGCCACGGCGGCGATGACCAGCGCGGCGAGCGGGTCGGCCCACGACCAGCCGAGCGCGCTGTTGGCGACCAGCCCGACGAGCAGCACCGCCGACAGCGACGCGCAGATCATCGTCTGCTTGCTGTCGGCGACGACGCTCGCCGAGCCGAGCTCCCGGCCGGTGCGCCGCTCGAACCACGACAGCCCCGGCATGACGACGAGGCTGACCGCGGCGAGCACGATGCCCACCGTGCTGTGCTGGGCCTCGGCGCCGCCGAGCAGCGAGCGAAGCGCGTCGACCGTCACGAACGCGGCCAGGGCGAAGAACGACAACGCGACGACGCGCAGCGCGAGGTGCTCGCGGTCCTCGTGGTTGCGGCCGCCGACGAACTGCCAGGCGATGGCGGCCGCCGACAGCACCTCCACGCAGCTGTCGAGCCCGAAGCCGATCAGCGCCGACGACGAGGCCGCAGCACCCGCGGTCAGCGCGACGGCGGCCTCCACGACGTTGTAGGCGATCGTCGCCGCGACGACCAGCCGCACCCGCCGGCGCAGCACGTCGGTGCGCTGGCTCGTCGCGGCGAAGGAGAAGCCATCGGCCGTCACGCCGCGACGGTACCCAGTGCGGTGGTCGCCAGCGCGACACCACTCGTCGCGGCAGGGCCGGCCTACTGCTACTCGCGACAGGGCCGGCCTACGGCTCGTCGCGGCAGGGCTGGTTGCGCAGCACCGAGATGCCGCCGCAGGGCGGCAGCTCACGCACCTGTGCCCGCTCCCCCGACACCAGCGGCAGCGCCACCGACGTCGCCGTCACCCCGCCGGTGTGGATGGTGTTGCGCGCCGGCAGCGGCAGCGCGCCGAAGCCCCACAGGTCCGGGTGCACGTGCGGCGCCGCGACCGTCACGCGCACCTGGGACCCCTCGCGGAACACGTGGCCGAACGGGAAGATCTCGACCCGCATCGGCGTCGCGGCGCCGGGCACCAGCGGCCGCGCGTCGGCGGCGAGGTGCGTCTGGAACGGGCGCAGCTCGGTGGACAGCTTCGGGTCCTCCGCACGGTGCGAGGCGCGCAGCCAGCCCTGCTGCACGAAGACCTCCTTGCCGTCGGGGCGCACCTCCGACAGCGTCACCTCCAGGTCGGTGTCGGGCGCCGTCGACGACAGGAACAGGTCGATGCTCGCCGTGCCGAGCAGCACCTTGTCCTCGGCCAGCGGAGCAGTCGTGAACGAGGCGCTGGTGCCGTCGGCCGGGCGGTCGTCCCACGACGCCGCCGGCTCGCCCGCGATGTCGTAGCCGCCGCGCTCCTGCGAGCCGACCTCCGGCGCGTAGACGTAGTCGACCGACCCGGCCCCGGCCGGCTTCTCCGCCGTCAGCCCGCCGTCCGGCGTCGCGTACAGCCGGTCGGCCCGAAGCTGCGGCACCGGCCAGGTCCGGTAGGTCGACGTCCACGCCGGCCTGCGACCCTCGCCGTTCTCCCAGTTGACGACGACGTCGTCCGCCGCCTCGTAACGGGCCAGCGCGGCGCGGAACGGCAGCTGCTCGTCGCCCGCCGGCACCTCGCCCTTGAGGTAGTAGCTCAGGAAGCGGGTGATGTGCGGGAAGACGTGCGGCCCGTAGTACTCGCCGTGGTCGCCGTTGGTGGACAGGAACTTCCACGGCGTCCTCTTCGGCAGCCGCTCGAGCAGGTGCGTCGCGCGGGAGCCGACCTGCTCGTCCTGCCACGACTCGACCAGGAAGGTCGGCGTCTCGATCTCGTCGGCGAACCAGAACGGCGAGCGCTCCCGGAAGAACTGGTTGTCGAAGTTGTTCTGCGGCTGCAGCGCCTGCACGAACGGGTTGAACGGCCCGTTGGCCGCGTGCCCGGCCTGGTTCTGCAGGCACTGCTCGTCGACGGTGCCGTCGGCGTAGGCCTCCGGCCCGGCGACGTAGCCCTCGTAGGCGCGCTGGGCCGACCAGCCGCCGGCGAAGGTGGCGTTGAGGATGCCGCCGGGGTAGGGCACGTCGCGGTACAGGTCGGCGAACACGTGGCCGGGGACGATCGCGGCGAGGTGGTCCTCGAGCGTCTTGTCGATCCACTCCTGCGTGCGGGCCTCACCCGGCTCGGGCACGGGCACCAGCGGCGTGACCCGGTCGACCGGCCGCGCGCCGGCGACGAACAGCTGCGTGATGCCCGGGTAGCTCTTGCCGACCATGCCGAACTTCCCGTTCGACCAGTCGCGCTCGGCCAGCCAGTCGATCGCCTCGACGCCGTCGAGCGCCTGCCGCCGCTCGAAGTAGTCGAACGTGCCGCCGCTGCAGGCCGAGCCGCGCATGTTCAGCCCGACGACGGCGTAGCCGAGCTCGACGAACCGGTCGTCCAGCCCGTCGTACACGTTGATCGCCGGGATGTAGCCGGAGTAGTCGATGACCGCCGGGAACGGGCCGGTGCCCCACTTCTGCGGGTCGGGCAGCATCACCTTGTAGTGCAGCGTGGTCTCGTCCGCGGTGCCGACGGCGACCGGGACGTAGCCCTGCTCGTGCGTGGGCGGGTCCGCCTGCGCGGGCGTCAGGAACGGCACCAGGCCGGCGAGCAGGACGAGCACGAGCAGCAGCGGACGGCGAGACATGGCTGCAACGTTCGACGCCGTCGTCCGACCGCCTGCTCGGCACCGTCACGACCCCGTTGTGACGGCGTCACAACCCCCGCCGGCCCCACGGATCAGGACAGGACGGACGACTCGTCCCAGAAGGTGGCGAGCAGGCGTCGACGAGCCCCACCGAAGGGCGTACGTTCCGCCGCGTTCCACTCGATCTCCGCACAAAGGGGTGCTGAATGAGACGACGTCGTGGAGTGGCACTGGTCGGCCTGGCCACCGCCGCTCTGCTCTGCCTGCCGACTGCTGTGAGCGCTCACCCGGAGGGCGGTGACAGCGACGGGACGAAGGACTACGGCCACTTCGAGGGCGGGCCGGAGAACGACCCCACCCACTCCTCGCACGGCAACGCCGACCTGGCCAGCCCCAACATGTGGCACACCGCCAACCGCATGAACCCCGGCAAGACCAACTCCGACCTCGCCTTCTGGGGCGAGGGCGGCGTGCGCGGCCCGCACCAGAAGCTCGCCGCCGCCGGCAACTACGACGGCTTCCGGCTGTTCGACATCCAGAACCCGGACAACCCGGTCCTGGTGAGCGACGTCCAGTGCCGCGGGCCGCGCACGCCGCCCTCGCCCCAGAAGGCGAGGTCGGAGTTGGTCTTGCCGGGGTTCATGCGGTTGGCGGTGTGCCACATGTT
>DATMJH010000404.1:0-3236 GCA_035554015.1 Mycobacteriales bacterium | reverse complement strand
ACCTTCGGGTGCTCGACGAGCGGCGTGTAGAAGCCGTCTTCCTCCGGCAGCGTCAGCTTGAGCATGACCTGCGCGTCGACGTCGTCGAGCGAGGCCGTGATGGCGTCGCGCAACTGCTGCTCCGCCTCGCGCTTGGACGGGCTGGTGATGTCGACCTCGGGCTCGATGATCGGCACCAGGCCGGCCGCCAGGATCTGCCGGCCGATCTCGAACTGCTGGTCGACGACGGCCTGCACGCCGTCGCCGGCCGTCTTGATCACCGACCGCATCTTCGTGCCGAACACGCCGTGGCCGTTGGCCCGGGCCAGCAGGTCGTCGAGCTCCGGGATCGGCTTCATGACCTGTGCGCCGTCGGCCTCGTCCGCCAGGCCCTTGTCGACCTTGAGGAACGGGACGACGCCCTTGTCCTGCCACAGGTACTCGGCGGTGCCCTTGCCGTCGATCTCGCGGTCCATCGTCTGCTCGAACAGGATGGCGCCGACGATGCGGTCACCGGTGAAGGCGGGGCTCTTGATGAGCCGGGTGCGCATCTCGTGGATGCGGTCGAACATCTCGGCCTCGCCCGAGTACTGCGACTCGTCGACGCCGTAGAGCTTCAGCGCCTTCGGGGTGCTGCCGCCGCTCTGGTCGAGGGCGGCGATGAAACCCCGCCCGGTCTGCACCTTGCGCAGCTGCTGGTCGTCCATGGCGGCAGGTCCCTTCGTCCAGCGATGTGTCACACCGCAGCCGAACCTATCCTCCCGCGCGGTGCCGGCCGGCGCCTGGCTGCGGCGCGGAGGGGGCGGCCCGCCGTTGGTCGGGACGTCCCGCCGCTGGCACCATGCGGACATGAGTCTGACCGGCAAGGACCTGCTCGGCGGCCCGCCGCCCACACTGCTGCCCGACGACCCCGCGCGCGACCTGCTCGAGCGCGGCGGTGACCCGGCCGACGTCGCGGCCGCTCATCCGGCCAGCTCGCTGGCCTGGGCGCTGCTGGCGGAGCAGGCGTACGACCGCAGGGCCTACGTCGAGAGCTACGCCTATGCCCGCACCGGCTACCACCGCGGCCTGGACGCCCTGCGGCGGGCGGGGTGGAAGGGCCACGGCCCGGTGCCGTGGTCGCACGAGCCGAACCGCGGGTTCCTGCGTGCCCTGAGCGCCTTGGGTGACGCCGCCGGGGCGATCGGCGAGGACGACGAGGCGCAGCGCGTCCGGCAGTTCCTGGCCGACAGCGACCCGGCGGCCGTCGAGGCCCTCGCGCCGCCGTCCGCCGAGACCTGACCCCGGCCGGCCGGCCGCTCCGGCGGCGGGTGGTGGAGTGGCTGCAGCGGTTGCCGGTGCGCCGGGAACCGTCGGGAGGGCTCCGGTGGGCCTCAGGGGTCGGCGACGTCGGGGCCGTCGGGCACGACCTCCGTCCGCACCGTGCGGACGCCGGGCGAGCGGCGTCGGCCCAGCAGCGCCGCGCCCGGGATGCCGGCGATGGTGCGGGACGTCTCGTCGACGAACGTCATGATCCGCTCGGTCGAGCCGGCGATGAACGCCACCTTCTCGTGCGTGTCGGCCAGGGTGCGGAGCACCGGCATGACGTCGGCCTGCACCGCGCGCACGGTGGCGGGCAGCTCGTCGACGACCGGGTCGTCGAGGACGACGGCCAGCCGCTGCAGCCCGGGGGCGAGCGCGCGCACCGGCTCCTCGAGCTCCTCGGCGAGCGCGTCGAGGCGGACGACGAGGCGCTGCACCGCCGCGAGCGTGTCGCGCGCGGCGGTGACCGTGTCGCCGAGCGAGCGGACGGCGGCGGTCAGCGACGTCACCGCCCCGGGCAGGGCGGCCAGCGCCGCGGCGTTCTGCGCCGCCTGGGCCTGCAGCAGGGCGAAGGCGCCGTCGATGCCGGGGATGCGGGCCACCCGGGCAGCGTACGTACCAGACGGTCTGGCGACGATCACCCGGCCGCGGTGACCGACCGGCCCGCAAGGTGGGTAGGTGCCGGGTCGGCTGCACGCCCCCGAGCAGTCAGGAGCGGAGACCCATGAGCGCCACGACCAGCCCGACGGAGGACATCGTCCCTCCGGACCCGCCGGGCGAGGCCTCGGACGCCGAGCGGGTGCAGCAGCTGCGCCGCCGCCTGGAGGGGCTGCTCGGCATCCCGGCCACCGAGGGCAACGAGCTGACGCTGCTGCGCAACGGCGACCAGATCTTCCCGGCGATGCTGGAGGCCGTCCGGGCCTCGGAGCGCACCATCGACTTCCTCACCTTCGTGTACTGGAAGGGCGACATCGCGCACGAGTTCGCGCACGCGCTCGCCGAGCGGGCGCAGGCGGGCGTGCGGGTGCGGGTGCTGCTCGACGCCGTCGGCGGGCGGTTGATCGACATCGACCTCATCGAGCACATGAGCGACTGCGGCGTGCTCGTCGAGTGGTTCCGCAAGCCGATCTGGCAGGGCCGGCTGTCGTCACCGTTCAAGCAGAACCACCGCACCCACCGCAAGGTGCTCATCTGCGACGAGAAGACCGGCTTCACCGGCGGCGTCGGCATCGCCGAGGAGTGGTGCGGTGACGCGCGGAACGAGGACGAGTGGCGCGACACGCACGTGCGCGTGCGCGGCCCGGCGGTCGACGGCCTGTCGGCGGCCTTCGCGCAGAACTGGGCGGAGACCGGGCACCCGCTCGCCGAGGAACCCGACACCTTCCCCGACCACGGGCACCCGGGGTCGTCCGTCGTCCAGGTGGCGCGCGGCAGCGCCAGCGTGGGCTGGAACGACATGGCGACGGTGTTCCGGGTGATGTTCGAGTCGGCCACGGACCGGGTGACGCTGCAGACGGCGTACTTCGCGCCGGACGAGACCTTCTGCGAGCTCATGCTCGGCGCCGTGCGCCGCGGCGTCGACGTCGACGTGCTGCTGCCCGGACCGCACGCCGACAAGCGCGTCTGCCAGCTGACCAGCGAGAGCATCTACGAGTGCCTCGTCGACGGCGGCGTGCGCATCTGGGCGTTCCAGCCCTCGATGATGCACGCCAAGATCATGACCGTGGACGGCCTGGCCGCGGTGCTGGGCTCGGCGAACATGAACCGGCGCTCCCTGTCGCACGACGAGGAGGTCGTGATGTCGGTGTTCGACCCGGCGGTGGCGCGCGAGCTCGAGGCCGACTTCTGGAAGGACCTCGAGCGGGCGGAGCTGATCAACCCGGTGCGGTGGGCCGACCGGCCGCTGCGGCAGAAGGCCAAGGAGAAGGTCGGCGCCGCCCTCAAGCACTGGATGT
>DATMJH010000403.1:0-11370 GCA_035554015.1 Mycobacteriales bacterium | reverse complement strand
GCACCAGGCCGGTCGCGCCGTCGAACCCGTCGACCGGCGCACCGCGGAGCAGGCGCTCGGCGGCGACGTCGGTCGGCAGGCTGGTGTCCATCTCGATAGGGACATCGCTGGGCGGGCTCACAGGGGTACGCCCTCCTCGGTCACGATCCGCTGCGCTGCCGCCAGACCTCGGCGCTGGAGCTGCTTGACGGCGCCGACCGACTTGCCGAGCTGCTGCGCGATCTGCTCGAGTGTGAGGTCGCCGAGCACGCGGAGCAGCAGGACCTCCCGCTGGTCGGGGGCCAGCCGGTCGAGCACGGCCCGCACCCACTGCTCACCCAGCCGGTCGAGCGACTCCTGCTCGGCGCTGCTGATCTCGCGGACGTCGTCGGCCGGCTCGTACGCCGCCGTCGGCACGCTGCGGCCGCGGCGGCGCAGGTCGTCGACGACCCGCCGGGCGGCGATGGTGAACAGCCAGCCCCGGAAGTCGGTCTCGCCCCCGGCGAACCGGTCGAGCGACCGGAAGGCCGACAGGAACACCTCGTTGACGAGGTCGTCCGGCTCGGCCGGGCTGCGCGCCCGCACGTACCCGGCGACCGGGCCGGCGTAGAGCCGGAACAGCCGGGTCAGCGCCCAGCCCTGCCCCAGCCGGGCAGCGGCCAGGACCTCGTCGAACCCGTGAGCGGAGGTCATCTCACCGCATCGTGCCCCGTGGACGACAGCACCCCGGGCGCAGGGGAACGCCCGGGGTGCCGGCGGTGCTGGGGGTCAGGGTGGGTTACCGACGCGGCGCGTCGCCTGCGCCGGTGGGAGCGCTGTCCGCGCCGGCGGGGGCCTGCTCGGCCGGGGTGCCGGCAGGCGCGCTGCCGGCGGTCGTGCGGCCGGTCTCGCTGCTGTCCTCGCCGGGCGAGGCCTCCGCCGGCATCGGGGCGACCGGGACGGACTCCGGCCGGCTCTGCGGCGCCTCGACCGGGGCGCTGCCGGCGCGGGCGGCGTTCGATGCACCGGCCTCGGAGGCACCGCCGGAGGCCTCAGCGGCGCGCGCGGCAGCCGCCTCGCGGGCAGCCGCGCCCTGCGCCGTGGCGAGCTCGACGATGACCTCGCTGAAGCTCCGGCCGTCCTCGTACTCGTCGCGGGTCTGCGCGGCGTCGCTGACGGCGTTGCCGCCGTCCTCGCCGCCCTGTCCGGAGGCGGGCTCGGCGTCGGCCGGCGCCTCGACGGCCGGCCGGTCCCCGGCCTGGCCCGGCAGCTCCACCGGGACGACGCCGGCAGCGGCACCGCCGACGACGACGCCGGCAGCGGCGGTGGAGGCGACAGCGGTCTTGGCGGCGAGGCTGAGCCCGCCGAGCAGCTCGAGCAGGGACATCGGGTTCCTCCGGAAGGAGCGGGAAGCAGGGGTGGGGCCGGCAGGCCCTCTGCTGCTCACATCGCTCCCTGTGACCACAGGGGTACGGGTCGTGGCAAGAAACCTCGAGCAGGCCCGTCAGCCGCTGCCGGGCCCGCTCGGATCAGTGCTCGTCGAAGTGCCCGTCGTGCGCGGCGTGCCGGTGCCCGTCGTGCACGTAGTCGGTGTGGTCGCCGTGCGGCACGGCCTCGTGCCCGCAGCCGTCACCGTGCTCGTGCCCCGAGTGGTCCTCGGCCTGCGCGTGCGCCGGCGCCTCGTGCTCGTCGTAGTGGCCGTCGTGCTCGGCGTGGGCGTGGCCGTCGTGCAGGTAGTCGGTGTGGTCGCCGTGCCGGACCGCGGCGTGGCCGCAGCCCTCGCCGTGCCGGTGGTCGTGCTGCTCGTGGGTGCGGTGGTCGGTGGCGGTCATGCGGGCTCCTCGTGGTGGTCGGTCTCGGGCAGGTCGTCGAGGGGGGCCGGCGGCTCGCCGGCGTGGCGCAGCAGGTCGAGCACGACGTGCGCGACGTGGTCGTCGGCGAGCGCGTACTCGACCTCGCGACCGCGGCGGCCGGCCCGCACCAGCCGGGCGCCGCGCAGCACCCGCAGGTGCTGGGAGACCAGCGGCTGGGACACCCCGAGCGCCTCGGTGAGCTCGTGCACGCATCGCGGCCCGTGCGCCAGCTGCTCGACGACGCCGAGCCGCACCGGCGCCGCGAGCGCCTTGAGCTGCTCGACCGCCGGCTCGAGCCGGGCCAGGTCCCTCACGTCCGACACGATACATGCGCACGTGTGCATGTATCGACGGACAGACGCGCTACGCGCCCGGCGCCCGGCCGTTACGCCGTCGCGGCCGAGGTGCGCCGGCAGTCGGCGCAGGTGCCGTACACCTCGACGGTGTGCGTGACGTCGCTGAAGCCGTGCTCGGCGGCCATCGCCTCGGCCCAGCGCTCCACGGTCTCGCCGCTGATCTCGGCGGAGCGGCCGCAGCTGCGGCAGACGACGTGGTGGTGGTGCTCCTCGGTGGGGCAGGCGCGGTAGCGCGCCTCGCCGTCACCGGCGTGCAGCACGTCGACGGCGCCGGCCTCGGCGAGCGCCTGCAGGTGCCGGTAGACGGTGGTGAGGCCGACCGAGGCTCCGCCGGCGCGCAGGTCGTCGTGGAGCTGCTGGGCGGACCGGAAGCCCGGCGCGCGCGACAGCGCCTCGACCACGGCGGTGCGCTGCCGCGTCGTCCGCTGCTGCGGGGCTGCGCTCACGCCGACACCTTACGGCCGCACCGCCAGGCGCCCGCGCACCCCGGCGGCGAGCCCGGCCAGCGCGTACAGGCCGATGGCGGTGACGACGACGGCGGCGCCGGGCGCGAGGTCGGCGTAGTAGGACGCGGACAGGCCGACGAGCGCGCTGACGGCACCGGTCGCGGAGGCGATCGCGAGCGTGGCTCGGTAGCTGCCGGCGAGCTGCGCGGCCGCCGCGACCGGCACCACGAGCAGCGCCGAGATGAGCAGCAGCCCGACGGTGCTCATGCCGGCCACGACGACGAGTGCGACGAGCACCGTGAGCGCGAGCGACAGCCCCGACGTCGGGATGCCGGCGACCCGGGCGGACGGCTCGTCGAAGGCCATGGCCACCAGCTGCCGGTACACGGCGGCCACGACCAGCACGACCAGGCCGGCCAGCACGACGACGACGCCCACCTGCCGCCAGCTGAGGTTGAACGGGCTGCCGAACAGCAGGCCGAGCACGGCGGTCTGCCCGCCGCCGGCCCGCGCGGTGAGCAGGAAGCCGGCGGCGATGCCCCCGTAGAACAGCAGCGCGAGCGGCAGGTCACCGCCCTGCCGGCCGGACATCCGGGCCAGCGCGAGCGCCGCGACGACGGTGAGCGCCAGCGCCCCGAGCACCGGCTCGACGCCGGTGAGCAGCGCCAGGCCGACGCCGGCGAAGGCCATGTGCCCCATGCCGTCGCCGATGAGCGACTGCCGGCGCTGCACGACGAAGGCGCCGACGAGCGGTGCGACGGCGGCGATGACCGTGACCGCCACGAGGGCCCGCTGCATGAAGCCCAGCTCGAGCACGTCAGAGCCCGCTGAGCGCGCTCGGCCGCACCTCGCGCACCACGCCGTCGCGGACCTCGAGGGTGCGCGCGGCCAGGCCGGCGGCGCCCTCCGGGTCGTGGCTGATGTACACCACCGAGATGCCCTCGACACCGACCAGGTGCTCGAGCGCCTCGCGCAGCGCGACCTTGGCCGAGGCGTCGATGCCGGTGGTCGGCTCGTCCAGGAACAGCAGCCCCGGCGAGGTGACCAGGGCGCGGGCGATGAGCGCCCGCTGCTGCTGGCCGCCGGACAGCGTCGTCACGCGCTGCCGGCGTACCGCCTGCAGGTCCATGACGTCGAGCACGTGCTCGACCCGCTCCCGGTGGTGCGAGGTGAGCCGGCGCAGGCCGCGCAG
This sequence comes from Mycobacteriales bacterium, assembly GCA_035554015.1. Lineage (GTDB taxonomy): Bacteria > Actinomycetota > Actinomycetes > Mycobacteriales > SCTD01 > DATLGD01. The sequence continues at coordinate 7,565 of DATMJH010000403.1, read as the reverse complement.
CTGCCCGGCCAGCCCGCTGCGCACCACCTCGTCGACGCTCATCGGCAGCGTCGACGAGGTCTCGGCCCGCTGCGGCACGTAGCCGACCCGCGACCAGTCGCGGAACCGGGTGACGTCGGTGCCGAACAGGCGCACGGTGCCGCGCTGCGGCCGCAGCAGCCCGAGGGCCAGCCGCACGAGCGTGGTCTTGCCGGCCCCGTTCGGCCCGACCACGGCGGTCAGCTCGCCGGCCGCGAGCCGCAGCGACAGGTCGACCAGCACGGGCGCGCGCCCGTAGCCGGCGGTGACGCCGTCGAGCTCGAGGACCGGGGAGCTCACGGGCCGCATCCCAGGGCGGTGGCGAAGGCCGCGGCCTGCTCCCGCAGCAGCGCGGGGTAGCCGGCCTCGGCCTCTCGCTCCTCCACGACGTCGAGCGGGAAGACGTCGAGCATCTCGATGCCCGTCTCCCGGGCGACCGCCTCGGCGTCGGCCCGACCCTCGACCGGTTCGGCGAGCACGTGGGTGAAGCCCTCCTCCCGCACCTCGGCGACGATCTCCGCCAGCTCGGAGCCCGAGGCGCCGGCCTCGCCGGACGCGGCTCCGACGACGGCGTGCTGCTCGATGCCCCGCGGCGAGAGCAGGTACCCGTAGGCGGCGTGGCTGACGATCGCCTCGTCGAAGCGGCACTCGGCCAGCGTCTCGTCGAGCTCGCCGTCGAGCGCCCGCAGCTCGTCCGCGACCCGCTCGGCGTTGGCGGTGAAGGCGTCGGCGGCGTCGGGGTCGGCGGCGGCGAAGGCGGCGCCGGTGCGCTCGGCCACCTCGGCCATCACCGCCGCGTCGAACCACACGTGCGGGTCGAGGCCGCCGTCCTCCTCCTTCGCGTGCTCGCCCTCCTCCTCGGCGTGCTCGCCCTCCTCCTCGTGCCCGTGGTCGTCCTCGGCAGCGGCGAGCATCCGGTCCGGGCCCGCGATCTCGGCCACGTCGACGACCTCGCCGCTCGCGGAGCCGACGGCCTGCTCGACCTGGCTCTGGTAGCCCAGGTCGCCCATGTAGAGCACGACGTCGGCGGTCTCGATGCCGGCGCGCTGGCTGGGGGTCAGGTCGAGGTCGTGCGCCTCCGCGGCACCGGCGCCGAGGAAGGTGACCTCCGCGCCCGGAGCGATCTGCTCGGCCAGCCACGCCAGCGGGAACACCGAGGCGGCCGCGGTGAGGGACGAGCCGGCGGCGGCCTCGGCGGCCGGGGCGGCGGTGTCGGGCTCGGCGTCGGACCCGCCGCAGCCGGCGGCGAGCAGGACGAGGGCGGCAAGGGCGGGGGCACGGCGGCGCACGGGAGCTCCTGGGATCTGGTGCCGGTGCCGCTGGGAGCGACGGCTGCCGGTACTGGGAGGCGTTGTCGACAGTACGCTAGCCCAAACGGGAACCGTTGCCACTAAGGTTCCCGGCGGCGCGGACTGTCCGCGCTCCCGAGACCGACCTGGAGGTCATGCATGAACCGCGCCGAGCTCGTCGCCGCCGTCTCTGACAGGAGCGGCCAGCCCCGCCAGGCCGTCGAGGAGGTGCTCGGTGTGCTCGGCGAGGTGGTCGGTGACGCGCTGGTCGCCGGCGAGAAGGTCTCGCTGCCCGGGTTCCTCACCGCCGAGCGGGTCGAGCGGGGCGAGCGTCAGGGCCGCAACCCGCAGACCGGTGAGCCGATGACGATCGCCGCGTCGTCCGGCGTGAAGCTGAGCGCCGTCTCCGCGCTCAAGACCCACGTGAAGGGCCGCTGAGGCGACGGAGTGCCCGAGGGCTGAGCGGCGTCCGCTCGGCCTGAGCCGGCGGCTACCGCCCGACCAGGGCGCCGCCCCGCGCGGGCTCGAGCAGCTCGCGCAGGGCGGCGCCCTCGACGTGCTCGGCCGCCACGAGCCGTGCGACCAGGGCGTCGAGAACGTCGCGGCGGTCCCGCAGCACCGCCTCGGCGTCGGCGGCCGCGTCCTCGACGGTGACGCGCACCTCGGCGTCGAGGGCGTCCAGGGTGGCGCTGCCGACCGGAGCCAGCCGGGCGCCGCCGCCCAGGTGGGCGTCGGCGTCCGGCGCCAGCAGCCGCACCGGGCCGATCGCCTCCGACAGCCCGTAGCGGGCGACCAGGTCACGCGCCAGCACGGTGGCGCGCTGCAGGTCGAGCTCGCTCGCCGTCGAGCCGTCCCCGAGCACCAGGCGCTCGCCGACCGTGCCGCCGAGCAGCCGGACCAGCCGGGTCCGTAGCTGGGACTCGGACAGCACCGCGGCGTCGGCGTCGTCGCTGCGCAGCCGCACCCCTCCCAGCCGGTCGCCGCGGGCCAGCACCGAGATCTTGTCGACGTCGCCGCCGGTGGCCGCGACCACCACGGCGTGCGCCGCCTCGTGCACCGCGATGCGGTGCCGCTCGTCGTCGGTGAGCACCCGCCCGCGGGCGCCGGTGCCGTGCCGGACGCGGTCGACGGCGGCGGCCAGGTCGTCGCCGCGCACCTGTGCCCGGCCGTCGCGGACGGCGAGCAGCGCGGCCTCGTTGACCACGCTGGCCAGGTCCGCCCCGGTGAAACCCGGAGTGCGCCGGGCCAGGTGGCCGAGGTCGACGTCGGGCGCCAGCGACGTCCTCGCTGCGTGCAGCGCGAGGATGCGCTCGCGGCCGGCCAGGTCCGGCGCGTCGATGGTGACCAGCCGGTCGAACCGGCCCGGCCGCAGCAGCGCCGGGTCCAGGATGTCGGCGCGGTTGGTGGCGGCCATGACGACGACGCCGCTGCTGACCTCGAAGCCGTCCATCTCGACCAGCAGCTGGTTGAGCGTCTGCTCCCGCTCGTCGCTGCCGCCGCCCGCCTCGCCGGCGCCGCGGCGGCGACCGGCGGCGTCGACCTCGTCGATGAACAGGATGGCCGGAGCGGCGGCGCGGACGGCGGCGAACAGGTCACGCACCCGAGCGGCCCCGACGCCGACGAGCGACTCGACGAACTCCGCGCCGCTGACCGAGAAGAACGCGACCCGCGCCTGCCCGGCGGTGGCCCGGGCCAGCAGCGTCTTGCCGGTGCCGGGCGGCCCGAGCAGCAGCACGCCCTTGGGCGGCTGCGCGCCGAGCGCCGCGTACCGGCCGGGATCGGTGAGGTAGGTGACCACCTCCTGCAGCTCGGTGACGGCGTCGTCCGCGCCGGCGACGTCGGCGTAGGTGACCGCCGGTGGTGTGCGGGTGCGGGCGCCCTTGCCGCCGCGGACGGTGCCGAACGCCGCCACGTCACCCGAGCCGCCACCACGCAGCCCCACGAACAGCAGCGCGAACAGGTTCGCCAGCACGGCCAGCGGCAGCAGCACCGTCGCCAGCAGCCGGACCGTGGCCGTCCCGGACTGCGCGTCGACGCGCACGTCGGCGCCGCTGCCGGTGAGGGTGGTGAGCAGCTGCGCAGTGGCGCTGTCGCTGGCCGGGTAGGCGGTCCAGAACGCGGTACCGCCGGCCAGCTCCCCCTCCACCCGGGCCTCCTGGTCGCGCAGGACGGCGGTCGCCACCTGCTGCTCGGCGGCCAGGGCGCTCAGCCGGTCCAGCGACAGCTCCTGCCCCGGCGAGCGGGGTGTGGTGGCCACCAGCGCGGCGGCCAGCAGGCCGAGCAGCAGGACGAGCGTGGCGAGCAGGGCGGCGACGGGGCCGCGCGGGAGCAGGCGGGTCAGGCGGGTCAGGCGGGTCACGGTCGGTCCTCGGGTCGCTGAATACGGGCGGGGCGGGCTGGTCCTGCGGCTGGTCCGGCGGCTGGTCCGGCGGCTGGTCCGGCGGGGACGGCGGCTGGGACGGCACCTGCCGGGCGCCGCCGGGTGGCGAGCAGGTGCGCGGTGAGCGCGGCGGTGGCCAGCGCCCCGCCGCCGAGCGGGACGGCGGCCAGCGGCACGTCCGGCGCGCTGCCCGACCCGGTGCCGGCTGCCGTGTTGGACGAGGTGCTCGCTGAGGTCGTGACGAAGGCGCCCTGGGCCCGCCGGACGTCGTCGGCCGGGGCGCCGGCCAGCCCGACGGCGCCGCCCGGCGCGCCGCTGCCGACGGTGCCGCCGACGGGGCTGCCGACGGTGCCGGCGACCGAGGAGCCGGCCGCGGCCGACCCCGCGGCGCCGGTGGCGGCCGACCCGACGGCGCCGGCGGCGGCTCCCGCGGCGGCTCCGGCGGCGGCTCCCGCGGCGGCGCCCCCGGCGGCGGGCGCCGGGGCGGGCACCTGCACCACCGGTGGTGGGGCTGCGGGCGGCGCACCGGCCAGCGCCGGTGCCGGGGCGTCGACCACGGGGGCGGGAAGGCCGGTCGGCGGTGCCGGCTCCTCGGCGCCGGGCGGCGGCTGCGGCCGGGGTCCGCACCCCAGCCGCAGCGTCGACGTCGCGACGCGCACCGCGCCGGAAACGGCGTCGAGCACGACGTCGACCGGTGCGGCGGCCGACTCGCAGCGCAGCCGGACGGGGAAGGAGAACCGGCCCTGCGCACGCAAGTCGACGTCGTCGTAGCGGCGCCCGGTGTCGACGGCCACGCCGGCGGCCTCGCGTGGCTCGAGCCGCACCGGTCCGCGCGCCTCGAGCGCGTCGACCAGGGCGCGCACGGCGCCGCTGAGCGGCACGACGCCCCCGTTGCTGACGGCGGTGCACACGAGCGGGTCCCCCTCGCGCAGGTCTGGCCGGCCGTCGCCATCGCAGTCGACCCCGCCGGCGGGCGCCACGGCGCCGGTGCCGAGGGAGAACTGCTCGAGCTGGGCCCGGAGCAGGGCCGACTGCGCCAGCCCGTTCGGCCGGTCACCGGCGTGATCCGTGGGGGAGCCGGCCGGCAGGTCGGCGTAGGTCACCTGGATCCCGACGTGCCGCACGCCGGCCGCCGACAGGACGTCGGTCACCTCGAGCGGGGAGGGCTCGCCCGCGGTGGCTATCCACGGCTCGTCGGTGACGTGCAGGACGACCTTCAGCGCGCCGTCCCGGTAGCTCGCACCCTGGCCCGGTGCCACCACCTGCTCCCCGCCGACCACCAGCCCCCGGCCGGTGACCGACTGCAGCAGCGCGCTGCGGTGGGTCTCCTCGCCGCCGCGGGTGCGCACCAGGCGCAGGGCGCGCTGCAGCTCCCGGCCGGGCGGGGCCAGGTCGACCAGTCGGCGGTACCGCTCGCCCGGTCCGGCGTCCCAGAACTCGCCGAAGCCGACGCGCACGTCGACCCCGGCGTCGGCCAGGCCGGTGACGAGCTCCTCCAGGCCGCAGACCAGCCCGGTGGCGGCCGGTGACATCGACGACGACGTGTCGAGCAGCAGGTCGAGGTCGAGCGCGACGGCGTCACCCACCAGGTCGAGGACGAGTTCGTGCGCGGCGCGGTCGTCCGCGTCGACCGGCAGGTCGGCGCGCTCCGGCGTGAGCCGAGCGCTGCTGCGCCGCACCTGCGGCGGCTCGAAGACGGCGGCGTCGGGGCAGGCCGCGGGAGCGGGCGGGAACCCGGGCGGCGGCAGCACCGACCCGCTGCCGGAGCCGTCGTCGACCGTCGGCGGCACGACCCGGCCGACCGCCGGTGGCGAGTAGACGACGTACTCGTCGGGGCCGGGCGGGAAGCTGCGCGACGACGTCCGCAGGTGCACGGAGGGGTCGGGGGTGCGGTCGACCTGCGCGCCGAGGAACGGCGTGCCGCGACCGTCCGAGACGTCGACCCACCGCTGCGCCGGCTCGTCGAACAGGGCCAGTAGGCCCGGCCCGTCGTACCCGTCGTTGACGACGCTGCCGTTGGCCCGCACGCCGAGGTCGCGGGTCGTGAGCACCAGCTCGTCCGGGCCGCTGCCCGTGGCGGCGCTCTCCGGGACGCCGTCGAGGCCGGTCCGGGGCAGGTCGGTGACGGTGCCGTCCGGCGTCGCGCGCACGACCCGACCGCCGCCCTCGTCGACCTTGACGTTGGAGTACTCGGCGTAGGCGCCGAGCACCGCTCCCGCCTCCGGACCGGGCGGCTGCACGGTGAAGGCGTGCGTGTGCTGCGGCGAGGGGTTCTGCACCAGCATCCGGAAGGAGGCGCCGGCGTCGCGGGACTCGTGCACGCTGCTGCCACTGACCAGCAGCCGCCGGCTGTCGGCCGGGTCCACGGCGAGCGCGGAGGCCTTGAGGGCGATGAGGTCGCTCTCCTGCCGCACCCCGGTGAGGGGCAGGAACGTCGCCCCGCCGTCGTCGCTGCGCGCCAGGACGGGACCGGCCGACACGTCGTCGGTGCTGGCGTACACGACGTCCGGGTCCGACGGAGCGATCGCGACCTGCACGTCGTCGGCCAGCGGCAGCACGGCGGTGGTGAACGGCTCGCCGCCGCCGCGGCGGGCGAGCACGCGCGGCGTGCTCGGCGCCGCCGTGTGCGGCCGCTCCTGCACCACGACCACCAGCCGGCCGGTGGGCTCGGGCGTGGCCGGCACGACGAGAGCGGTGATGCTCGTGAAGCCGGTCGCGGGCTCGACGGTGAGCGCCCGCTCCCAGGTGCAGCCGGCGTCGTTGCTGACCGCGACGTGCGTGGGGTCGGCGAGGTACACGGTGCGCGGGTCGGAGACCTCGACGGCGTGCGCGACGAGCGGCCCCGGCAGCAGGCCGCCGGGCTTGGCGACCGAGCGGAAGGGCCCCTCGACGCGCTGGGCGGTCTGGCACCCGTCGAGGGGGGAGGCGGTGGCGCCCGGGGCGAGCGCCGCCGGCACGGTGAGGGCGGCGAGCAGCGCCACGGCCGCGGCCGGGGCGAGCCGGCGACGGGCGGGGGCGACCGTGCTCGGGATGCGGCGCAAGGAGGCTCCAATGGTAACGACTCTCATCACCAGTTGTACCTGGTGGCGATGCCTCCCGCCGGCGAGAGGCAGCTCACGTCAGGCGCGGCGCGACGGGCGGCTCGCCGGCCGCACCGGTGACCGGCCGGAGCCTCGCGGCGGGGAGGCCAGCTGCCGCACACCCGCTGCTGGACGACGTGCGCCCCGACTCCTCGAGAGCCGGGGCGCACGGGGTCAGCTCACAGCTCGCAGTACCGCTCCTCGAGCTGGTGCGCGCGGTCGCTCACCGGCTGGCCCACGACCGGCAGGGCCTCGCTGTCCTCGTGAACCTGGTGGATCTGCGCGGCTCCGGGCTTGTCGCAGGCCGGCGCGGCGAAGGCGGCGGGGACGCCGAGCGCGGTCGTGGCGAGAGCGGCGGCGACCAGGGTGGTGCGGGTGCGGGACATGAGGGGGTCCTCTCGGTTCGGGTCCGCGGGCGCGGACGAACCGGAGCATAAACGGCAATGGTTGTCAGTTGCAAGTAGTTGTGAAGCCTCAGCATTCCGTAGTCCGTGAGGCGGTGCCATCTGGCGACGGACGCGAGACGGCCGCGCACCCTCGACTGGGGTGCGCGGCCGTCGGGCGCGGCGGTGTGTGGGGCGGGTCAGCGGCGGCCGCTGCTCGCGGTGTCGACCGTGACGTTGCCGCGGGCGAGCGTGGTCTCCTCGTTCAGCGGGTCGCCGTCCTCGCAGGGCTCCTCTGACGCCTGGACGACGACCGTGTCGGTGCCCTGCTCGCCGCTGTCGGTCACGTCCACGGTGAAGAACGCCAGCCCGTCACCGGCGCGCCGGACGCCGCCGAAGCGGGCGGCGAGAACAC
>DATMJH010000402.1:0-6491 GCA_035554015.1 Mycobacteriales bacterium | reverse complement strand
GGAACGGGCGGCGGAACACCGCGCGACCGGTGTCGACCGAGAACGCCCCGAACCGGCCGATCTCGCGGACGACGTCGGTCGCGGCAGCCACGGCTCCTCCGTCCACTTGTCCGGGCAGTCTGCACCCGGACCCGGGGCCGGCGGGCGGCTTTCCGTGAGCCGGCTCACACGAGAACACGTTCTATCAGAGGTTCAGGTGGACGGTGTGCCCCGTTGCGGCATCGAACGGGCGGCGTCGAGCAGGTCCGTGACGGCCTTCGGGAAGGCGTCGGCGAGGTACCACAGCTCGGGCACGAGGTCGGGGCACCCGAACATGCCGACGTCGAGGTCGCCCATGTTCGACAGCACCGTGACGTTGAGGCCGGAACCAGGCAGCAGCGGCCCGAACGGGTAGACGGCGTTGACCTGGGCCCCCGCCAGGTAGAGCGGGATCGGCGGCCCCGGCATGTTCGACACGACGACGCTCTGCAGCGGCGGGTGCAGCCGCGACAGACCGAGCCCGTCGTAGATCCTCGACCCGCCGACCATGAGCAGCGGCGGGATCAGCTCGGCGACGTCGCCGACCGTCTCTGGCCCCAGCGCGTCGGTCATCCCCTTGCTGTCCTGGGTCGCGGCCGCGACCTCGCGCAGCTGCTCGACCGGGTCCTCGGTCTGCACCGGCAGCGGCACCATGAGCGCCGTGATCCGGTCGGTGCCCTGCACCGCACCGGCGCCCAGGTTCATCGGCACGCTGGCGACCATCGGCCGCGACGGCAGGCCGCCGTGAGTGAGCAGGTAGTCGCGCAGCGACGCCGTGACGGCCGCCAGGACGACGTCGTTCACCTTGACGTCGAAGGCGCGCTTGACCTCCTGCACCTCGGCGAAGTCCACGGTCGTGAACGCCGCCTGCCGGCGTGCGGTGAGCCGGCCGTTGAGCGGCGTCCGCGGGGCGCTGAACGGCACCGCCACCGGGCTGCGGCTGACCGCGGCGCGGGCGACGTGACTGCCGACCGACGCCGTGCGCCGGGCGGCACCGAGCAGGTGCCGCGTGCCCTTGACCGGGCGCCGCGCGCCGTTGAGCACCGCCCGGCCGAGCAGCGACCTCGTCGACGGCATGACCTCGCCGGCCGGCTCGTCGGCGGGTGGCTCGACGGCGCGCGGCTCGGGCTCGAGGTCGAGCAGCTGCGCCATCATGTCCGCGCCCGCGGCGCCATAGAGCGTCGAGTGGTGCAGCTTCGCGACCAGCGCCACCTGGCCGCCCTCGACGCCCTCGACCAGCCAGATCTGCCACAGCGGCCGGTCCCGCCGCAGCGGCACCGAGCCGAGCTCGCCGACGAGGTCGCCCAGCGCGCGCAGGTCGCCCGGAGCCGGACACGGCAGGACGCCGATGTGCTCGTCGAGGTCCACGTCGGTCTGCGGCACCCAGTAGGGGTGGTCGAGGTTGAGCGGCACCTGCGCGAGGCGGCGCGTGAAGGCGGGCATGAGGTGCAGCCGCTGCTCGGTGATCTCACGGAACCGCTCCTGCGTGAAGCGGCCCTGCGAGCCCTCGGCGTCGAGCAGCATGATGCCGAGCACGTGCTGGGGCAGCGTGTCCGTCTCGATGTAGAGGAACGCCGCGTCCATCGCGCTCAGCTGCTCCACGTCATCCCCCGCTCAGCGCGTCGAGCGCTGCCGCCTTGGCCCAGCGGTAGTCCGCCTTGCCGGCGGGTGAGCGCACGACCTGCTCGACGAGGACGAGGTCGCGCGGGAGCTTGTAGCGCGCGACGTGCTCGGACAGGTGCTGCTGCAGCTGCTCCAGGCTGGGCCGCGCGCCGTCGACCGGCTGCGCCACCGCGACGACCCGCTCGCCCCAGCGCTCGTCGGGCACGCCGACGACGAGCGCGTCCTCGATGGACGGGTGCGCCTTGAGCGGGCCCTCGACCTCTTCCGGGTAGATCTTCTCGCCGCCGCTGTTGATGCACTGCGAGCCGCGACCCAGCATCCGGACGGTGCCGTCCGCCTCTAGCGTCGCCTCGTCACCGGTCAGCGCCCACCGCACGCCGTCTCGCTCGAGGAACGTGGCGGCGGACTTCTCCGGGTCGTTGTGGTAGCGCAGCGGCACGTGTCCCCTGCGCGCGACGCGGCCGACCTCGCCGCTGCCCGGCGCGACCGGCGTGCCGTCCGGCTGGAGCACCGACGTGTGCTCGTTCAGCGTGAACGTCGCACCCCCCTGACCGCTCTTCGGCCCGAGCACACCGGTCTCGGACGAGCCGAGCGAGTCGACGAGCATCCGCCCCGGCAGCAGCTCGGCGATGCGCTCCTTGGTGTGCTGCGAGAGCGGCGCTCCGGAGGACGCGAGCACCCACAGGCTGTCGGTCTGGACGTCGTCGTGCGTGGCCAGGTGGTCGAGCAGTGGCTTCACCATCGCGTCGCCGACCAGGACGATGTTGAAGACGCGCTCGCGCGCGATGGTCTCCCAGACGTCGGGCGGCGAGAACCGGCCGAGCGGCATGAGCACGAGCTTGCCGCCGGTGAACAGCTGGTGGAACGACAGCCAGTGCGCGGCGGCGTGCATGAGCGGCGGGGCGGCGAGCGCGGTGATGCCGTTCTCCGGCAGGCGGGACGCGAGCTCGGCCGGGTCGGCCACGTGGTCTCCGCCCTGCGTGAGGTCGCCGCCCCCCATGGCCGACTTGAAGATGTCCTCGTGGCGCCACACGACGCCCTTCGGCATGCCGGTCGTGCCGCCCGTGTAGATGAGGTAGAGGTCGTCGCCGGAGCGGCCGTCGACCTGCGGGCGGTCGCCGGAGGCGCCGGCCAGCGCGTCCTCGTAGGCGACCGACCCCGGGACGGGCAGCTCGTCCGTGCCGTCGCTGACGTCGAGCACGATGCGGAACCGGCCATCGTCGTCGAGCGCCGACGCCGCCCGCGGCGCGAAGGACCGGTGCACCAGCAGCGCCACCAGTCCGGCGTCGTCGTAGAGGTAGCGCAGCTCCTTCTCCACGTACCGGTAGTTGATGTTCACCGGCACCGCGCGGAGCTTGAAGGCCGCGAGCATGCCCTCGAGGTACTCGCTGCCGTTGGCCAGCTGCAGGCCGACCGTGTCGCCGACGCCGACGTCCGCGCCGGCCAGCACGTGCGCCAGCCGGTTCGCCCGCTCGTCGAGCTGCCGGTAGGTGAGCCGCCGGTCGCCGACCACCAGCACCTCGCGGTCGGGGTCGGCGTCGACGACCGCCTCGAACAGGTCGGCCAGGTTGTGCGGTGAGACGGCCACCGGTGTTCCCCCCTCGTGCGCTGCGGCCGCCCAGACTAGAACGTGTTGCACTCCGCCGCGAGGGTCGACAGCCTCGTCGACCGCAGGAAGGCGCGCACCAGATCAGTCAACCCGTCGGTGAGGTAGCAGAAGGACAGCCCCGAATCAGGGTCGGCCCACGCGATCTGCCCACCGAGCCCGGAGGCGCCGAAGGCGCGGGGGCCGGATGCCGTGCCGAACTCGCGGAGGTCCGCCCTGCCGTCGTCGCCGGCGACGACCAGGCCGAGCGTGCGGTTGGCCGGCACGCGGGTGAAGGGGTCCACGTGGGTGTTGCGCACGTGGGTGGTGGCGTCGGCCAGCACCTCGGGGTCCCACACGCGCTGCTCGTTGCGCAGGAACGCCTGGTACAGCAGGGCGACGTCGGACGCGGTCGACACCGCACCCGCACCGGGGACACCGACGGCGCGCACCTCTGGGCGGTTGTAGAGCAGCAGCTGGTCGTCGGTGGCGACCTCGGGCACCTCGGCGCCCTCGGGCATCTCCTGCGCCACGAGCGCGACGTCGCGCACGTCGCCCTGCTCCTCCGGTGGCACGCCGAGCCGCAGGCGGCGCAGCCCGAGCGGCGCGAGCACGCGCTGGGCCACGAAGCGCCGGTAGTCGGTGCCGGAGGCCTGCTCGATCAGCTCGGCCAGCACCCAGTGCGCCGACACGGGGTGGTACTCGGTGCGGCTGCCCGGCTCCCAGTCCAGGCGCCAACCGGCGAACCTCTCCCGCCGCCCCTGCGACGTCGCGCCCTCGGTCGGCAGCATCGGCGCGCGCGGGAAGCCCGCGGTGTGCGTGAGCAGGTGCTCGACGGTCACGCGCTCCTTGCCACCCGAGCCGAACTCCGGCACGAGGTCGGCCGCCGGCGTCTCCGGCGTGAGGACGCCGTCCCCGAGCAGCACCCAGACGGCGCTCGCGACCAGTGCCTTGGTCACCGAGAACACGAGGTACCGGTGGTCGTCCGCCGCGTTGCCGAAGGTCGCGGTGACGGCGACCTCGCCGTGCTTGGCGACCGCGAGCTGGCACGACGGGATGCGCCCGCGCACGACGTCGCGCTCGGCGCGGTCGAGCAGTGCGGCCACCGCGGTGGGGTCGAGACCGAGCCGGGTGAGACGGTCGTGCTCGACGACTTGATCGGGTGCGGGCACGGCAGCGATCCTGCCCGGTGCGGCGTCAGGCGGCGCAACCGCCTGCGAAACGGCTGGAGGACGCGTGGCCGAGCGGCTGCCCGGGATCGACGCGGGCTACCTGTACATGGAGACGCCCAGCCAGCACATGCACACGCTGAAGATCGCCGTCGTCGACGTGTCGTCGGTGCCCGGCGGCTACAGCTTCTCCGCGCTGGAGCGCGAGCTCGCCCGGCGGCTGCACCTGCTGCCCCCGTTCCGCCGCCGGCTCGTGCAGGACCCGCTCCGGCTGCACCACCCGCTGTGGGTGGAGGACCCGGACTTCGACCTCACCCAGCAGCTGCGGCACGCGACGCTCGACGCGCCTGGCGGGCTCGCGCAGTTCGAGGACCTCGTCGGGCGCATCGCCGGCCGGCCGCTCGACCGGCGCCGGCCGCTGTGGGAGCTGTGGATCTGCGAGGGCTTCGCCGACGGACGCATCGGCATCGTGACGAAGGTGCACCACACGGTCGCCGACGGCGTCGCGGCGAACGCGCTGCTCGCGAACGTCGTCGACCTGAGCGGCCCGCCGCCGCCGGCGAGCATCCCGGCACCGCTGCCCAGCCCACCGCGCCTGGCGGCGGACAGCCTGCTCGAGCGGCTCCGGCTGCTGGTACGACTGCCGGCGCTGCTCGTCCGCACCGTCCGCAGCCTGCTCGCCCTCGGCCGGTACCGGAAGGCGGCTGCCGCGGAGGGCCGGCCGGCGCCGCCGCGCCCCGTGCTCGACACGGTGAACGTCTCGTTCAACGGCGCGCTGACGCCGCGCCGCTCGTTCGCGACGGCAACGCTGTCGCTGGAGGCCGCGAAGAAGGTCAAGAACGCGCACGGCGTGACGCTGAACGACGTCGTGCTCGGGGTCGTCGCGGGCGCGCTCTGCCGCTGGATGGAGGAGACCGGGGAGCACCCCCCGGGCTCGCTGACCGCAGGCATCCCCATGGTCACCGACCCGAAGAACGCGCCGCCGCGGCTCGGCGGCAACCGCGTCTCGAACATGTTCACCACGCTCGCCACCGACGTCGCCGACCCGGTCGCGCGGCTGCAGCGGATCTCCACGGTGACGCGCGAGGCCAAGCAGGTGCAGGCGATCCTCGGCCTCGACATGCTCGAGCGCTGGGTCGAGCACACGCCGCCACTGCCCTTCTCGGCGTTCATGCGCACCTACTCGCGGCTGCGGCTGGCGGACCGGCACCCGGCGCCGTTCAACGTCGTCGTGTCGAACGTGCCCGGCCCGACGCGGGAGATCTCCATCGCCGGCGCGCGGCTGACCGACGTGTTCTCCGTCGGACCGCTCATGGAGGGCATCGCCCTGAACGTGACGGTGTGGTCGTACCAGGACCGGCTCGCCTTCTCCGTGCTCGCCTGCCCGGACACGCTGCCGGACGTGCGCGCGCTCAGCCGGCACCTCCCCCCGGCGCTGGACGAGCTGGTCGCCACGGCGTGACCCTCCCGCCGGACTAGAACGTGTTCCTGTAGCGTCCGAGACAGGTTGCGCCCCTGCCCCGAGGTCCTCGACCGCGCAGCCGGGAGGTGCGATGCGCCCACGAGTCCGGCCCCGAGCACGCGCCAAGAGCGCCGCCCTGTCCGTCCTGCGCCGCGCCGTCACGATCCCCCCGGTGCGAGACATGCCACCCGGCCGCATGGTCGATCTGCCCGGACGCGGACGCACCTTCGTCGTCGACTGCCCGGGCCCACCCGGGGCGCCGACGCTCCTGCTGCTGCACGCGCTCGCCTGCACGGCGACGCTGTCCTGGTACCCGGTGATCCCGGAGCTGTCGCAGCAGTACCGCGTCGTCCTGTTCGACCAGCGCTGGCACGGCCGCGGGATCCGCAGCAAGCGGTTCCGGCTCGAGGACTGCGCCGACGACGCCGTGGCCGTGCTCGACGCGCTCGGCATCGACCGCGCGATCGTCACCGGCTACTCGATGGGCGGCTCGGTCGCGCAGCTGGTGTGGCGGCGGCACCCGCGGCGCGTCGAGGGCCTCGTGCTGTGCGCGACGGCGCGCAACTTCCGCGGCAAGCGCCGGGAGAAGCTGTTCTTCCCGGTCATGTCGGCCGCCATGCTGCCGCTGTCGTAC
>DATMJH010000401.1:0-3751 GCA_035554015.1 Mycobacteriales bacterium | reverse complement strand
TTGACCTCGAGGTAGTGCGCGACGGTTCCCATGGCTGTTCCTCTCTCGTCAGGGTCAGGGACGGGCGGGGGCGCTAGGGGCGGGTGACGGGTGCGGTGGCACTGGGTGCGGCACCGGCCGCGGCCGTGGTGCGCGTGGTCGTGCGGGGCGTCGAGCCCGTGACGGCGCCGGTGCCGGTGGCCGCGCCGGCAGCGTCGGGCGCGTCGCCGTCGCTGCTCTTGGAGACCTTCTCGTTCACCGTGTCCTTGGCCTTCTCGGCCAGCGTGCCGGCGGTGTCCTGCACGGTCGCGGTCGCGTTCTGCACGGCGGGCATGCCCGCGATCTCGCGCGCCTTGGCCACGATCTGCTCGTAGCGCTGCGTGCCGGCCTTGGCGCCCAGCACGTAGCCGGCACCGAAGCCGGCGGCGAGGGTCAGCTTCTTCAGCATGTCGGTCCTCCGGGGGTCGGGGTCGGTGGCTCCCTACCCCGCTCGCCGGAGTTCGCACCGTGGGCAGCGACACCCGCGAGCGGCGTCCAGCGGCCGGACTACGGGGTGACCTGCGCCCACGGGTACAGGCGCAGCGCCTCCCACTGCTGCGGTCCCAACCGCTCGATCGTCCAGAGACTGGCCCCGACCGCACCGCCGCGCTTGGCCGCGTCGAGGAACCGCCACGTCTCGGCGAAGGTCGGCAGGCCGGGGCGGCCGCCCTCCTCGCCCATGTCGTAGCCCTGCCCGACGGGGTGCACCGGCAGCATCGCGCCGAGGTGGTGCAGCGACTCCGCCACGAGCGTGCCGGGCTCATGGCACGACCAGTAGACCATCGGGACGAACAGGTCGGCGTACGCCGGGAACGCCGAGTACGGGAACGTCGCGAGCCGCCGCTCCGTGGGCCGCGGGACCGTCGCCGCGATGGGCCGCGTACCGGCGTAGGACCGCACGAGTGAGAGGTACAGCTGCACGCGACGCGGTGTGGCGTACGTGCCCTCGTACTCGGTCTCGACGTCCGGCGCGATCGCGTCGACGCCGGCGTCGAGCGCTGCCCGGGCACGCTGCGCGTCGGCGACCGGGTCGGACAGGAACGGGAAGTCCCAGGCGACGACCTGCAGGCCGGCGGCGTGCGCCGCCGGCACCAGCCGCGGCAGGAACGTGTCGCCGTAGTAGCCCTGCCGGCTGCCGCCGGTGCGCACCCAGATGCTGCGCAGTCCCGCCGCGCGTGCGCGCTCGACGAGCCCGGGGATGTCGAGGTCGGTCGTCGGCCAGTTGGTGACCCAGACGCTGCGGTCCTGCACGGCCGACAGGTCGGTCGCCTTCGGTCCCGGCGCCAGCGGCGCCGGCAGCTGGTCGTCGGCGACGGCGGGTGGCGGCAGCGGCTTCGGCGGTCCGAAGCCGCCTGGTCGCCGGGGAACCGGGCAGCCCGCCTGCGGCGGCTCCGGCGGCGCGGGGAGCGGCCCGGCCGGCGGAGGCGGCGGGGGAGGCGGCGTCGTCGTGCGCACCGGTGCCGGCTCCGGAACGACCGGCGCTGCCTCGGCCGGTGCGGACCGCTGCGGCGACGGGGTGGCGACCGCCGCGGTGTCCCGCACCGGCGTCACGCGCTCGTTCTCGACGGCGCCGGCGCTGGTCAGGCCGAGCAGCGCCACGACCGCTGCGGACGCGGCGACGACGCGCTCGGCACGGGTCAGCACGGTGTCCAGTGTGCGGCAGATGTGCCGCTGCGGCAGGTGCTTCGCCCGGCGGGCGGGCAGATGTCACGGCGCCGTCACCCGAGCGGTCACCTCGCGGTGACCGCGCGGTGCTCCGCGCCGCCGGAGCGCCGTGGCGGCGCGTCCCCGTGCGCTAGTCTCTGCGGGTCGTCGGCCCGCTCGCCGACGCGGTCCCGCGTAGCTCAATCGGCAGAGCATTCGACTGTTAATCGAAGGGTTCCTGGTTCAAGTCCAGGCGCGGGAGCACTCGCTCGCTGGTCGAGGTCAGGTGACCGGCTCGACCGCCATCGTGAACCCCGCGCCGCGCAGCCGGTCGACCAGCGCGCTGCCCATGGCCGTCGCGGGTGTGAGGACACCGGCGGCGGTGGGCAGCCGGTCGCCGTCGAGCGCGAGACACAGCGCGCTCTCGCCGAGCATGACGGCGGTCGCCGCGTAGCCGGGATCGCCCTGCGCCGCGACGACGCTGTCGTACCGGGCACCGGACGCGGTCCGAGTGCGCACGCGGACCCGGAAGTAGCCGTTGGCGCGCGTCTGCTCGCTCGGCCCCTCGCCCGGCGCGGGCAGGACCCGGTCGAGCACCCACCGTGACGGCGGCAGCGCCATGCCGAGCCCGAGCCCCGCCGTGCCGACAGCGGTCGCGCCGGCGAGCAGCGGCGACAGCGGTCCGCGGCCGGTGGCGACCACCTCCCGGTAGCGGAAGCTGCGTCCGTACGCCCACTGCTTGAGGGCGTTGCTGCGCCGGACGATGCGCGTGTTGAAGACCGCCATGACGAACGGCGCGGTCCACGTGCCGCCGAGCTCGGCCTCGCGTCGCACGCCCATGCCGTCCCGCTCGCCGAGCTCCGGTTCCGCCGAGCGGTCCGGCGAGAGCCCGTAGGGGTCGAGCAGCATCCTGCGCTTGGCGGCGTCGGTCTTCATCTCGTCGATGACGGTGCGCACCGAGTCGAGCGTGCCGCCGGAGATGCCGCCGCGCACCGCCTCGACGACGAGCACGGTGTCCTCCAGGTCCCCCGCGCCGTCGGCGACCGCCCGCTCGTGCAGCAGCAGCACCCCGAGGTCGGACGGGATCGAGTCGAAGCCGCACGCGGTGACGACGCGTGCTCCCGTGCGGGCAGCGGTCTGGTGGTGACGGTCGGCGATCTCCCGGACGAACAGCGCCTCGCCGGTGAGGTCGCAGTAGTGCGTGCCGCTCTCGGCGCACGCCGCCGCCAGCTCCGCGCCGTACTTCAGGTAGGGCCCGACCGTCGTCGCCACGACCTTGGTCCGCCCGACCATCTCATCGAGAGCCGCACGGTCGGTGGAGTCGGCGACCAGCAGCGGCCAGTCGGCTGCGCGCGGGCCCAGGCCGTCCCGCACCGCCATGAGCCGCTGCAGGCTGCGGCCGCCCAGCCCGATCCGAGCGCCCTCGGGCGCGTGCCGGACCAGGTGCTCGGCCGTCAGCCGGCCGACGAAGCCGGTGGCTCCGTAGACGACGACGTCGAGCGATGCGTCGGAGGTCATCCCTCGACGCTAGTGCCCGAGCGCTCAGCTGCTGGCGCCGCCGTCGGGCTGGTCGGCGTCCGGGTTGTCGGGGGTGCGGCCTGAGTCGCCGGTGCCGCCGTCCGGCTGGTCGACGTCGGGGGCGTCCGGGGTGCGCCCGGACGGGTCCTGCTGCGGGGTCGTCATGGGCGCGCTCTTTCCCCGGCGGGACCGGTGTAGGCGGCCGGGGTCAGACCACGTACACGCCGGTGCCCCGCAGGAAGCGCCACGCTCCGGGCCGCCGGCGTTGTCCGAGCGCGGCGCCCGCTGCGCAGGAACACGCCGTCGGAGGGGGACCGGGGCAGCAAGCGGCGGTGGCGAGCCGCGGAGCGCATGGGCTCGGTGGCCCCGCAGTCGCTCCAAGCCGCCCTAAGGTGGCGTCGCCGGGGCGGTAGCTCAGCCGGTCAGAGCAGCGGACTCATAATCCGTCGGTCGTGGGTTCGAGCCCCACCCGCCCCACCTCCGGGCTGCGCCGCTGCGCGGGCAGCGTGGCGCTCATCGACCGCAGGGCCGACCGGACCTGCTGCTCGACGGCGGCCGCCAGCGAGCCGGC
>DATMJH010000400.1:0-3014 GCA_035554015.1 Mycobacteriales bacterium | reverse complement strand
GAGACAGCCGCCGGGCACGAGGTGGTGGTCGAGGCCGGCGGCGGTGTACTCCTCGTCCAGGAACCAGGCCCGCTTGCCGGCGCCGGCCTCGACCACCACCTCGTGCCCGGCGGCGCGCAGCCGCGTGACGCCGTCGGGGGTCACCGCGACCCGCTGCTCGTCGCGGGCCTGCTCCCGCAGGACCCCGACGGTCAACCCCGAGGGGTCAGCTGCCATGCCTGTCGGACCTCCCGGCTCGCCGTGTGCGGTCGGGACATCCTGGCCCGCGGGCGGCCTGCGCGCGGGGAGGCGGGGGGTGTCGGCTCAGCCGGCGTCGAGGCCGGCTCCGATGACGGCGTCGAGGCGGTGCGCCAGGGCGATGTCGGCCTCGGTGACGGCGTCGCGCACGTGGGTCCACAGCGAGAAGGTGACCGTGCCGGAGTCGAGGTCGACGACGGTGTGGTGGTCGAGCTCGGCCTCGGCCGCCGCGACCCGCTCGAGCAGGCTCCACAGGTCGGTCGGGGTGACCGTCCGGGCGATGCGGCGGGTGTCGCCGTGCCACTCGGGAAGGTCGCGCAGAGCCGCGGCCAGCTCGTCGGGGGTGAGGGCGGTGTAGCGCGGACGCTGGTCGGGGACCTTGCTGATCGTCTGCACGGCGCCTCCTGGGCAGGCCCCCACGGTCGCACCCGGACGGGCTCCTGCCAAGAGGGTTGATCGCCCGGTTCCGGGCGGTCAGGTGGTGAGGGCGCAGGCCCGCTGCCAGGCCGCCTCGTCGATGTCGACGGTGCCTCGCGGCTGCAGCGCCCGGCACTCGGCGATGGCGCCGGCCAGCATCCGGTGAAGCAGCTCGTCGCGGTCGCGGTCGCTGCTCTGCTCGACGCCGCGGCCGGCCATCTTGACGATGTCGTGCGCGGCGTTGCGCCGGAACCGGCGAAGGGCCGCCTCACCCCGACCCGTGCCCGCCTTCGCCGCGAACCTCCGCGCCCAGCCGGTGGCGTGCGGCTCCTGCGCGAGCGCGGCCTGGGCCCGCTGCTCGAGATCGACCGGCAGCCCGTCGTCGAGGCCGCGGAGCACCTCGAGACAGGCGAGGACGGCGACGGCCAGCGCCCGCTGCCGCTCGAACGGCGCGACCGGCAGCGCCACCAGCGCGCAGTTCAGGGCGATCCGCGGGTCGGCCCGGGGGTCGTCGGTGGCGAGCCCGATGACCTCGGGGATGAGCACCGCCAGGCTCGAGCGCGCCTCGTCGGAGATCCGGTCGTTGACGTTGCGCGCGACCTCGGCGAGCAGCGGGTGGGTGCACGCCGGCCGGTCGCTCCAGCGCTCGCCGGCCAGATAGGAGGCCAGCTCCATGAAGCAGGCGCCCCGCTTGGGGTTGCGGTGCTTGCCGCGGGACAGGACCGGCAGGACGTCGGGAACGTGCGACACCATCGCCTCCAGGAGTGGCCGTGCGACGAGTCTGCGCCGCTTCGCCCCGATGCGCCAGCCTCGTCGCGAAGTCACGTCGTCGCTGCCCGCTCAGGTGCAGGGGTCTGCGGCGGTCGTCGTCTCCACCGGCGGCGCGGCGTCGTCGCCCGGCGCGGGCTCGGCGGGATCCTCGAACGGTAACCGGTTCTCGCGCAGCGCGGTGAACAGCTCGTCGGCGGCAGGCTCGTCCCACGCCACCCGGCCGAACAGCCGCCCGCCGTCGCGGAACTCCGGCCCGGGGTCGGGGTCGAGCGGCACGGTGGAGAACACCACCCGCTCGCCCTCCAGGCCGCGCAGCGACAGGGCGAGCGCGCGCAGGTCGAGGTCCTCGTCGACCCGCAGGCTGCTCGTGGCGGCGGACAGGAACCGCACCAGCCGGTCCGGGCGCACGAGGAGCTGCCGGCTTCTCGCCCGGTCGATCATCGAGGCCATGAACTCCTTCTGCCGCTCGATGCGCCCGAGGTCGGTGCCGTCGCCGAGGCCGTAGCGGGCCCGGACGAACTCGAGCGCCTCCCGGTCGTGCAGGACGTGCCGCCCGGCCGGCAGCTCGATGTCGACGCGGCGCGGGCGGAACGGCTCGTCGAGGCAGACCGGCACGCCGTCGAGCGCGTTGACCATCTCGGTGAACCCGGTGAAGTCGACGACGACGGTGTGGTCGATGCGCACGTCGGTGAGCGACTCGACGGTCTTGACGGTGCAGGCCAGGCCACCGTCGCGAAAGGCGTTGGCGAACAGGTCGTCGCGCGGCGGGAGCTGCTCGCCGTCCGGGCCGGTGCAGGCGGGCAGGCGCACCCAGCTGTCGCGCGGGATGCTGACGCTCCACGCGGCGTCGCGCTCCGCGTTGAGGCGGACCAGCAGGGTGGTGTCGGTGCGCTCGCCCTCGAAGTGCTCGTCGCCCTCGCCCTGGAAGTCCTGCCCGATCGGGTCGTCGCGGCTGTCCGAGCCGAGCACGAGCACGTCGATCGGCTGCCGCGGGCCCGCGACCGGCGGGTCGTCGGTGGGCCGGTCCGCCTCGTCGAGGGCGTCGAAGACCCGCTCCCGCTCGACGTTGTCCTCCAGGTCGCGCACCACGAGCGCCACGGACGTGCCGACCAGGGCGAGCAGCCCGAGGACGGCGCCGGTGACCACCAGCGCGACCCGCCGCCGGGAGCGCCCCGGCCGCTCCCCGCCTCGCGGCGCGGAGGCGGGGGAGTCGGAGGGCACGAGAACGGTGTGCCCACTCCCGCGCAGGCTTCCCCTGCACGGTCCGGTGTCAGGGTGCCGGGAAGCCGCTCCAGCGCGGATCGCGGCTCGGCTTGCCCAGCAGGTACCCCTGCGCCAGGTGCACCCCGCAGGCCGCGACGGCGGTCAGCTCGGCCTGGGTCTCGACGCCCTCGGCGACCAGCCGGCAGCCGACGGTGTCGGCGAAGGTCGACAGGGCGTGCAGGAGCGTGCGCCGCGCGAGGTCGCCGTCCGCGCCGCGGGTCAGCGCCATGTCGACCTTGACCATGTCCGGCCGGGTCGCGAGCACGTGCCGCAGGCTGGCGTAGCCGGCTCCGCAGTCGTCGACCGCCAGGCGCAGCCCGGCGGCC
>DATMJH010000399.1:0-7043 GCA_035554015.1 Mycobacteriales bacterium | reverse complement strand
CTGCCCGACCCGGGCGGTCCCATCCCGAAACGGCAGTTCGGCGACGGCACGGAGGACGACCCCCGGTTCACCAGCCGGGCCGGCGAGGGCGCGACGACGACGTCGGTGCGGCCGAGCGCCATGCGGGGCGGCCTGTCCGGCCGGGTCGACGCGGTGGACGCCGTGCTCGCCCCGGCGCTCGGCGTGCCGGCGGCGGACGTCCCGGCGATCGGTGGGTTGCTGTGGAGCCCGGTGGTGCACGGGGCGGAGGTGACGCTGCGATGAGCTCGGCCATCAGGGTCGGACCGTCGGTCGTCAAGCTGGCCGTCTTCGGCGTCGTCACGCTGCTGTGCACGGCGGTGCTGGCCGTCGCCATCACGAACGCGACCTTCAGCCCGAAGCACACCTACCGCGGCGTGTTCGCCGACGCCGTGGGCGTCCGCCAGGGCGACGACGTCCGCATGGCCGGGGTGCGGGTCGGCTCGGTGGAGAAGGTCGAGCTGCACGACAACGAGCTGGCGCTGGTCACGTTCGAGGTCGAGAAGGCGGTGCCGCTCGCCGACAGCACGCGCGTGGAGGTGCGCTACCGGAACCTCATCGGGCAGCGCTACCTGGCGCTGATCGACGCCGCCGGCGACGGCACGCGGCTGGAGCCGGGGTCGACGATCCCGCTGACCAGGACCAGCCCGGCGCTCGACCTCAACGTGCTGTTCAACGGCTTCAAGCCGCTGCTCGTGGCGCTCGACCCCGACCAGGTGAACACGCTCGCCTACGAGCTGGTCCGGGTGCTGCAGGGCGAGGGCGGCACCGTCACCTCGCTGCTCGGCCGGCTGTCGAGCCTGACGAACTCACTGGCCGACCGCGACCAGCTGATCGGCGAGGTCGTCGACAACCTCAACGCGCTGCTCGGCCCGGTGGCGCAGCACAACGCCGAGCTGTCCGCGCTCGTCCTGCACCTGCAGCAGTTCGTGTCCGGGCTCGCGCAGGACCGCGAGGCCATCGGCAGCTCGCTGGCGAGCATCGGCAGCCTCGCCGACAGCACCGCTGGCCTCCTGCAGGAGGGCCGGCCGGCACTGAGGACCGACATCGCGCAGCTCGGGGAGGCGGCCGCCGGGCTCAACACGCCCACGAACCGCGACCTGATCCAGGACAACCTCGACGAGTTCCCGACCAAGCTTAAGGTCACCGCGCCGCTCGTGTCCTACGGCTCGTGGGTCAACTTCTACCTCTGCGCGGTGAACTTCAAGTACGGGCCGACGAACGAGGACGTCACACCGGTCATCCTCAACTCCGAGCCACGGTGCCAGCTGTGAGCCGCCCGGTGCGGTCGATGAACCCGCTGCCCATCGGCATCGGCGTCATCGGGCTGGTCGTCGTGCTCATGTGGACGGCGCTCAACGTCGGGCGGCTGCCGTTCCTCGGCGGCGGCACCGAGTACGTGGCGGCGTTCTCCGAGGCCGCGGGACTGAAGGCCGGCAACGACGTCATGGTCGCGGGCGTCAAGGTCGGCGAGGTGCGGTCGGTCGCGCTCGAGGGCACGCACGTGCGGGTCGAGTTCTCCGCCGAGGACGTGCGGCTCAGCGGTGAGCCGCGGCTGACCATCGGCATCGGCACGCTGCTCGGCAACAAGTACCTCGACCTGCAGCCGGGGCGCGGCGGCAGCTGGGACCCCGACGAGCAGATCCCGCTCGAGCTCACCACCGCTCCCTACGACGTCGTGCCGGCGTTCGCCGACCTCACCGAGGCGGTCGGGCAGATCGACACGGCACAGGTCGCCGAGGCGTTCACGACGCTCGCCGACACCTTCCGCGACGCGCCGCCGCAGGTGCGCGGTGCGATCGACGGCGTCAGCCGGCTCTCGACCACCATCACCTCGCGCGACGAGGCGCTCTCGCAGCTGCTCGCCGCGGCCGAGACGGTGACGGCGACGCTGGCCGAGCGGCGCGAGCAGATCATCCGGCTGATGGGCGACGGCTCGCTGCTGCTCGACGAGATCCGCTCCCGGCAGGCGGCCATCTCGCAGCTGCTCGCCGCCACGGCCGACCTGTCCGTGCAGCTGCGCGGCGTCGTCAGCGACAACCAGGCGGTGATCGGCCCGGCGCTGGGGCAACTGCGCGCGGTCACCGAGATCCTGGAGGCGAACCAGGACGACCTGCGCGAGTTCCTGGCGCTCATCTACCCGACGACGCGCATGCTCGTCGACACCACCGGTCAGGGGCCGTGGTTCGACGGCATCCTCGGCGGCGTCACGCCGATCCCGGAGTCCGACAGCTTCCCGCTCGCACCGGTGCAGGACGTCCCCGGCACCCTCGGCGAGCTGCTCGGCATCCCGGCGGGTGCACCGTGAGCGCGCTGTCCGCCGTCGCTGCGGCCGTGAAGCCGAAGGCCGTGGCCGTCACCGCCGCGCTGATCGTGCTCGTCGGCTCGTTCGCCGTGCTGCGCGCCGGAGGGGAGACGACGTCGGCGACCCTGTACCTGCCGCGGGCGGTGCACCTGTACGAGGGCTCCGACGTCGTCGTGCTCGGCGTGCGGATCGGCGAGGTCGTCGAGGTCAGCCCCGAGGGCGACCGAGTGCGCGTCGGGCTCCGGTGGGACAGCGAGCACCGGGTCCCGGCCGACGCGCAGGCCGCGCTGGTGAGCCCCACCCTCATCGCCGACCGGTACGTGCAGCTCACCCCGGTCTACGACGGCGGTCCGGTCATGCGCGACGGCGCCGAGATCCCGCTGTCGCGCTCGACCGTGCCGGTGGAGCTGGACGAGATCGTCGCGACGCTCACCGACCTCGCCACCGCGCTCGGTCCGGACGGGGCGAACGACAAGGGGGCGCTCGCCGACCTCGTCGCGGTCGGTGCCGACAACCTCGCCGGCAACGGCGCTGCCGCGGGGCAGGCACTCACCGACGTCTCGAGGCTCTCGCAGACGCTGGCCGACAACCGGCAGGAGATCTTCGGCACGGTGCGCAACCTGCAAGCGCTCACCACCGAGCTCGCGCAGCACGACGCGACGGTGCGCACGTTCACCGCCGACCTCGCCGCCGTGTCCGGGCAGCTCGCCGGTGAGCGGGAGCGGCTCGCGGAGGCGCTGCGCCAGCTGGCCCTCGCGCTCGAGCCGGTGGCCGGCTTCGTGCGCGACAACCGCGACGACCTCGCCGCCAACGTGCGCACGCTCGGGGTCGTCGCCGACGCGCTCGCCGACGAGCGGGAGAACATCGGCAACGTGCTGGACATCGCCCCGGTCGGCATCGCCAACTTCGCGCAGTTCTACGACCCCGTCGTCGAGGCGCTGGCCGGGCGCATCAACGGCAACGACAAGTACGAGAGCCCGGCGTACTTCCTGTGCTCGCTCATCGTCGGTGTCGGCGGCTCGCCGGAGGACTGCGCGCAGACCCTCGGCCCGCTGGCCGACCTCTCGCTGCGCCAGCCGCAGGACGGCGGCTCGCCCGACGGCGGCGCGGCGGCGCCGTCCAGCGCGCCGCAGCCGTCGCGGGCACCGGCACCGCCGGTCGACCGGAGCCTGGCCGGGCTGCTGACCGGGGGCCTGCGATGAGCCGCGCTCGCCGGACGACGGCGGCCGGGCTCAGCGTCGTCCTGCTGACCGGCTGCGGGTTCGAGGGCGTGTACTCGCTGCCGCTGCCGGGCGCGGCCGGCAGCGGCGACGACACCTACCAGGTGGTCGTGCAGTTCGAGGACGCGCTCGACCTCGTGCCGTACTCGTCGGTGAAGGTGCAGGACGCGACCGTCGGGCACGTGTCGGAGGTGCGCCTGGTCGACGGGCACGCCGAGGTGGTCGTGCAGCTCGAGGACTCGGTGCGGCTGCCGGCCAACGCGGTCGGCCGCATCGCGGAGACCAGCCTGCTCGGCGAGAAGTACGTCTCACTCGACCCGCCGAGGGACGAGCCCGCGGTCGGCGAGCTCGCCGCGGGCGACGTCGTGCCGCTGCAGCGCACGATGTCGGCCGCGACGGTCGAGGAGGTGCTCGGCGCGCTGTCGCTCGTGCTCAACGGCGGCGGCCTCGACGCCGTGCGCACCATCACGGTGGAGGTCAACGCTGCGCTGACCGGACGGGAGGAGAGCGCGCGCAGCGCACTGCGCCAGCTCGACGCGCTGCTCGGCGGCCTCGACCAGCAGAGGGCCGACATCGTGCGGGCGCTGGAGGGCGTGAACGAGCTGGCGGCGACGCTGGCCGAGCAGGAGCAGGTCATCACGTCCGCGCTCGAGACGCTGCCGCCTGCGCTGGCCGTGCTGCGCGACCAGCGCGCGGCGCTCACCGAGATGCTGGTGGCGCTCGGCCGGCTGGGCGACGTCGGTACCAGGGTGGTCCGCGCGACGCGTGACGACCTGCTCGCCAACCTGCGCGACCTGCAGCCGGTGCTGACGAACCTCGCGACGGCGTCGGAGGACATCCCGAAGTCGCTCGACGTCATCGCCACCTACCCGTTCGCGCGCGACGTCAGCAAGTACTTCCACGGCGACTTCGGCAACATGTGGTTCACCGTCGACCTGTACGGCCCGGTGCTGGCCCGCAGCTTCGGCCTGACCGGCGAGCGACCGCCGGCGCCGACGGCCGATTCGGGCGGTTCGCCCGTCCCGCTGCCCGGGCCGCACTCGCCCGGCGGCGCCCCGGCGCCGCCCGTCCCCGGGCTGCCGCTGCCGGGCCTGCCCGGTGACACGACGCCGGCGGTGCCGCAGCTCCCGGCGCGCGGGCCCGACGCCGTCTCCGACATCGCCGACATGCTGTTCGGAGGTCTGCGGTGATCGGTCGGTCGGTGGTGGTCAAGGTGGCGGTGTTCGCCGTCGTCACCCTGCTCGGCGTCAGCTACACGGCGGTGCGGTACCTCGGCGTCGGCGCCGGCCTGTTCACCCCGCAGTACTCCGTCGCGCTCGACCTGGCCGACTCCGGCGGCATCTTCACCAGCGCCGAGGTCACCTACCGGGGGGTGACCGTCGGCGAGGTCGGCGACATCGAGCTGCGCGACGACGGCATCCGCGTGACGCTCGAGCTGGCGACCGACGAGCGCATCCCGTCTCGGCTGCGCGCCGTCGTCGCCAATGGCTCTGCGGTCGGCGAGCAGTACGTCGACCTGCTGCCGGAGACCGCGCAGGGTCCGTACCTCGAGGACGGGAGCGTCATCCCGCAGAGCGCCACGGCGCTGCCGGTCAGCACGACGGAGCTGCTGCGCTCGGTGGACGACCTCGTGAACTCCGTGCCGCGACGACCTCGCCACCCTCGTGCGCGAGACCGGGCTGCTGTTCGGTGGTCGCGGCCGGGACCTGCAGCGGCTGCTGGATTCGAGCAGCGACCTGATCGACGACGCCAGGGCGGCGTTCCCGCAGACCGCACAGCTGCTGGTGGACAGCGAGCGCGTGCTCACGACGCAGCGCGAGCAGGGCAGCTCGATCGTCGAGTTCTCGCGCAACCTCGAGCTGCTCGCCGACACGCTGGCCCGCAGCGACGGGGACCTGCGCACGGTCCTGCGGGACGGCGGCCCGACGGCCCGGGAGCTCGACGCGCTCGTGCGCGACCTCGAGCCGGGGCTCGGCCCGCTGGTGCGCGACCTCGCCGACGTCACGACCGTGCTCGACCAGCGCGTCAACAACCTCCGGCAGATCCTGATCATGTATCCCTACCTGGTGTCGGCGTCGCTGGTCGCCTTCCCGGGCGACAACACCGCCCGGTTCGCCGTGCCGGTGAACCAGGCCGGCACGCCGGCCTGCCGCGACGGGTACATGCCGCAGTCCGAGTGGCGCGACCCCAACGACACCGAGCCGCTGCGCCCGTTCCCGTTCGACTCGTACTGCAAGGCGCCGAAGGACTCCGACATCAGCGTGCGCGGCGCGCGCCAGGCGCCGCAGGGCGGGGCCGCGCGGCAGTGAGCGAGCCGACCGCGCGGCCGGCCCGGCGGCGCGCCTCCCGGCGCGCCGTCGGCGGCCTGCTGCTGGTGTGCCTCGCCGGCCTGGCCGGCGTGCTGCTGCTCGGGCTCGAGGCACGCGAGCAGCGCCTGCTCGAGCGCGACCGGCAGGCGGCGCTGCAGGCCGCCCGGCAGGCCGCCACCAACCTGACGTCGATCAGCCACCGCAGCGCGGACGACGACATCGAGCGCATCCTCGACGTGGCGACCGGCGAGCTCGCCGAGCAGTTCCGCTCGGAGCGGGAGGCGCTGACGGCGCTGCTGGGCAGCAGCCGGTCGACCTCCGAGGGCGAGGTGCTCGCCGCGGGTGTGCAGTCGCTCGAGGGCCGGTCCGCGACGGTGCTGGTCGCGGCCGACGCGACCGTCACGACGGCCGAGACCGGCGAGGACTCGCCGGTGCTGCAGCGCTACCGGATGAGCGTGGACCTGCGCAAGGTCGGTGACCGGTGGCTCGCCGAGCGGGTGCTGTTCGCCGGGGCGCCGGCATGACCGGCGACGAGCCGGCACCGCCGCCCGACGAGGTGCCGCCGTCGCGGCTGCTGATGTCCCTCGCTGCGATCGCCGCCGTGCTCCTGGTCGCGGCAGCCGTCCTGGGCTGGGTCGTGCGTCAGGACCGGACCGAGGAGCAGGCGCGCGAGGACGCGCTCGAGGCGGCGCAGCTGGCCGCCGTCGAGGTGCTGTCGTACGACCACCGGCGCATCGAGGAGGACATCGAGCAGGCCGAGCGGCTCGGCACCGGCGAGTTCCTCGAGCAGTACCGGGCGGCCACCGAGGGCCTCGCCGGGCAGGCCGCGGCCGGGGAGGTCGTCGTCACCACGACGGTGCAGGGCGCGTCCGTGCAGTCCGCGTCGCGCGACCGCGTCGAGGTGCTGCTGTTCGTCGACCAGACCACCGTGCGCACCGGCCTGGAGCAGCCGCGGGTCGAGCAGAACCGCGTGCGTCTCACGCTCGACGACGTCGACGGCCGCTGGCTGGTGTCTGGTCTCGACGCGCTGTAGGCGACGCGACCCCGGCCGTTGGGCAGCACGTCGGGCCCGGTGCCGGTGTCGGCGTCGGGCTGGCGTGCGGGTGGGGTCAGAGGTCGGGGTGGACGGTGTAGTGGCGTCGGCTGTGTGGTGCGGTCCAGGTGGTGCTGCCGTCGGGATGTCGCTGGTAG
>DATMJH010000398.1:0-3330 GCA_035554015.1 Mycobacteriales bacterium | reverse complement strand
GTCGGCGACTCGGCCGGCAACAACGTGCTCGGGCACAGCAGCACGGTGCCGGTGACGGTGGACGAGCTCCTGCCGCTCACCCGTGCCGTCGTGCGCTCGACCCGCCGGGCGCTCGTCGTCGCCGACCTGCCGTTCGGGTCGTACCAGGCGTCGCCTCAGCAGGCGCTCGCCACGGCGGTGCGCTTCCTGCAGGAGGCGGCGGCGCAGGCGGTCAAGCTCGAGGGCGGGCGCCGCGTGGTGCCGCAGGTCGAGCTGCTCGTCGAGTCGGGCGTGCCGGTGATGGGGCACGTCGGCCTGACGCCGCAGTCCGAGCTCGTGACCGGCCTGCGCGTCCAGGGCCGCGGCGAGGCCGGTGAGCAGCTGCTCGCCGACGCCAAGGCGCTCGAGGCCGCCGGTGCGTTCGCGGTCGTGCTCGAGGCGGTGCCGTCGGCGCTCGCCGAGCGGGTGACCGCCGAGCTCGCGATCCCGACGATCGGCATCGGCGCCGGGCCGGGCACCGACGCGCAGGTGCTGGTGTGGACCGACCTCGCCGGTCTCACCCCGGGGCCGGGTCCGAAGTTCGTCAAGCGCTACGCCGACCTGCGCACCGTGCTCACCGACGCCGTCACCGCGTACGCCGACGACGTCCGGGCGGGCCGCTACCCCGGCCCGGAGCACAGCTACGGCTGACCGGCCAGTTGCGCGGTCAGCACGTCCCTGGCCTCGACGAGCGACGGCCCGTACCAGGTGAGGTGCCGGCCCGACACGCACGCGGCAGGCACGCCGGGAAAAGCCTCCGGCCCGTCGTCCGGCGAGAACGCGTACGGCTCGTCGGGCAGCACCACGAGGTCGTGCGTCGGCAGGCCGGCCGGGTCGATCCGCGGGTAGCGGTCGGCGGCACCGGCCAGCACGTTGTCGACGCCGAGCCGGCGCAGCACGTCGCCGGCGAAGGTGTCGCGGCCCAGCGCCATCCACGGCCGCCGCCACACCGGCACGACGGCGCGCCGGCGGGCACCCCGGTGCGGCGCCGCCCAGACCCGCCGGGCAGTCGTCAGCCACGCGGGCTCGCCGAGCCCGCACGCGCCCAGCAACCGCCCGAGCGAGCCGAGCGCCTCGTCGAGCGTCTGCGGAGCGGTCACCCACACGGCGAGCCCGGCGCGGCGCAGCGCGTCGAGGTCGGCCTCCCGGTTCTCCTCGGCGTTCGCGACCACCAGGTCGGGCTGCAGCGCCACGACGGCGTCGACGTCAGGGTTCTTGGTCCCGCGCACCCGTGAGACGGCGAGATCGGGCGGGTGCGTGCACCAGTCGGTCGCGCCGACCACCAGCCCGGGCGCCGTCACCGCGACCGCCTCGGTGAGCGACGGCACCAGCGAGACGACGCGCCGCACGCGCGCCGGGAGGTCGACGGCGCGGCCGGTGTCGTCGCGGGGGCTAGACGTCGGTGACCCGCAGCCCGGCGTGCGCCTTGTAGCGGCGGTTGACCGAGATGAGGTTCGCCGTCAGCGCCTCCACCTGGTGTGCGTTGCGGAGCCGCCCGCCGTACACGCCCCGCATGCCGGGGATGCGCGAGGCGAGCGCCTGCACGGTGTCGGTGGCCTCGCGGTCGTCGCCGAGGACGAGGACGTCGGTGTCCACCTCGGCGACCTCCTCGTCGAGCAGCAGCACGGCGCTGACGTGGTGGAACGCCGCGACGACACGGCTGCCTGGCAGCACCGCTGCGGCCTGCTGCGCGGCGCTCCCCTCCTCGACCGGCAGCGCGTAGGCGCCCTGCTTGTCGAAGCCCAGCGGGTTGACGCAGTCGACGACGACCTTCCCGGCGAGCGGCTCCGCCAGGCTCTCCAGCAGCGCGCGGTGACCGTCCCACGGCACCGCCACGACCACGACGTCGCCCTGGGCGGCGGCCTGGGCGTTGTCCGCACCCGCGACCGTCCCTGGCAGCGCAGACGCCGCCTCCTGGGCCCGTCCGGCGTCCCGGGAGCCCAGCACCACGCGGTGCCCGGCGAGCGCCCACCGCCGAGCCAGCCCCCGGCCCTGCGGGCCGGTGCCACCCAGGACGGCGATCGAGAGGCCCGCGACGTCGGGCAGGTCGGCGGACGGAGCAGGATCGGCCATGGCGGCAGTCTCGCAGCACGCCGGCGTCAGGCGTGTCACACGGGTCGGGGCTTGGCTCAGCACGGGGAAATGTGGACACTCCGGGCAGCAGGACTCCGCCGCCCCGTGGCGAAGTCAGCCGCCAGTCCGAGAGCGACCGGAGAAGCACCGCGACCGGAAAGGGGTGAGCGCGTGGCGCACGACGCGACGCACGACGACCTCGCCGGTCTGCGCCGCTGGCGACCGCGGTCCCCGGGTGACGCCGCCGGCGCACCGGCCGCGGGCTGTGCGCCCGACCCGGTCCAGATGGGGGCCCTGCTCGACGACATCGGGGCGCTGCGGCTGTCGCTGTCGGTCGACATGGACGTCCTCGCCTCGGCGGTCGACCTGCGGGCCTACGACGTGGCTGCGGAGGTCGTCGACGGCGAGCGCGCCGACCTCGCGGCCTTCTCCGACCGCGCCTCGGCCCGGCTGAGCGCCGACGCAGCCCGCGACGCACCCCCGGCACCGGTCGGCGGCGGCGTGGTCCGGGTGCTGCGCGCAGCGCTGCCGGCGGCACCCGCGCTGGCAGCGGCGGCGGCGCTGATCGGTGTGCTCGCCGGCCTCGCGCCGGGGCCGCGCGGCACCGCACCCGACCCCTTCGTGGGGTCGAACGCCGGTTTCGCGGAGCTGTTCGGCATCTCGGAGGCGACCGCGCTCGAGGCCGAGCGCGACGCGGCCGAGGCGCTGCGCCAGGAGGTCGTGCGCCTCATGGCGCTGGTGATGCACGACCCGCCGGCCGCCGCCCAGGCGCTGGAGAGCCTGCGCAGCCGCGTCGAGCAGGTGCAGGACGACGACGAGCGCGCTGCGCTGAGCGAGGCGCTCGCCGAGGTCGCTCGGTTGCTGGCCTCGCTCGACGTGCGTCTCGACGCGACCGTCGTCACCGACGTGGTGGCAGACGCCGGCGCCGTGCGTGAGGGGCGCGTCCCGCTGCCGGCTCCGTCAGCGGCTCCGGCGCGCAGCGATGGCGGCACCGAGCGGTCCGCGGGCGACGACCCGAGCACGGGGCAGCCGTCGGCCGACCCGTCACCTGCTGCGTCACCTGCTCCCGCGCCGAGCAGCCCGAGTGGTCCGGAGGGCGACTCGAAGGCCTCGGTCCCCGAGGTGCTCCACGGCGGCGGCGCGAACGGCTCCACCGGGCTGGTCCCGGAGCCGCGCACCACCTCCGGACTGCTCGAGTAGCTGCCGGCGGCTGCGCCGCCGCCGTGGAGCACCTCGGGG
>DATMJH010000397.1:0-3250 GCA_035554015.1 Mycobacteriales bacterium | reverse complement strand
GTCCGGCCCGAACCGGGTCGGACCGCGCGGCTACCTCCAGTCGCTCGCCGACGGCCTGAAGCTGGCCTTCAAGGAAGACATCGTCCCGGCGATGGCCGACAAGCCGGTCTACGTGCTGGCGCCGCTGGTCTCCGCGATCCCGGCCTTCCTGGCCTTCTCCGTCATCCCGTTCGGGCCCAAGGTCAGCATCGCGGGCAACGAGACGGCGCTGCAGCTCACCGACCTCAACGTCGGCGTGCTGTGGATCCTCGCCTGCGCCAGCTTCGGCGTGTACGGCATCGTGCTGTCCGGCTGGTCGAGCGGCTCCACCTACCCGCTGCTCGGCTCGCTGCGCAGCGCAGCTCAGGTGATCAGCTACGAGATCGCGATGGGGCTCGCGCTCGTCGCGGTGTTCCTCTACTCCGGCTCGCTGTCGACCAGCGAGATCGTGGCTGCGCAGGCGGAGGGCGGCGACATCTTCGGGGTGCCGCTGCCGGGCTGGTTCGTCTTCGTGCTGCCGGTGTCGTTCCTCATCTACGTCGTCTCGATGACCGGTGAGGTGAACCGCGCGCCGTTCGACCTCCCGGAGGCCGAGAGCGAGCTGGTCGGCGGCTTCCACACCGAGTACAGCTCGCTGAAGTTCGCGATGTTCTTCCTCGCCGAGTACATCAACATGATCACCGTCTCGGCGCTCGCGACGACGCTGTTCCTGGGCGGCTGGATGGCGCCCTGGCCGTTCTCGACGGTCGACTTCTTCAACACCGGCTTCTTCCCGATCGTGTGGTTCGTGCTGAAGGTCGTCGCCTTTCTGTTCGTCTTCATCTGGCTGCGCGGCACGCTCCCGCGGATGCGCTACGACCAGTTCATGCGCTTCGGCTGGAAGGTCCTGGTCCCCGGGGCGCTGATCTGGATCATGCTGGTGGCCTTCGTCCGCGTGCTGTCGCTCGAGGCCACCGACCGGCGCAGCGTGCTGCTGGGCGTGTTCGTCGTGCTCGCCGTCGTCGCGCTCGTCTACAGCTTCTGGCCGCAGAAGGAGCAGCCCGAGGCGGCGAGCGGCGAGCCGAAGACGCTCGACCAGCTGGAGGCCGACGTCGTGCCGCTCGAGGACGGTGGGTTCCCGGTCCCGCCGCTCGACCTGGTCGTGCCGCCGTCGCCGCGTCAGCGCACCGCGGTGCCCGCCGGCGCGCCGGCGGCCGCCGGCGGCGTGCGGGGCGTCGACGCGAGCGAGCGGCTGGCCGGCGTCGATCCGGGCGCGCTCGGGCGGGACCCGGAGGCCGACAGCGCCCACTCACGCGGCCGCGGCGAGCAGGGCAGCACCGGCGACATGAGCACGGACAGCAGCGAGGAGCAGGACCGTGGCTAGCGTCTTCGACCCCGTCAAGGGGTTCGGAGTGACCTTCTCGACGATGTTCAAGAAGGTGACCACCGAGCAGTACCCGGAGGAGTTCAAGCCGACGGCGCCCCGGTACCACGGGCGGCACGTGCTCAACCGCCACCCGGACGGGCTCGAGAAGTGCATCGGCTGCGAGCTGTGCGCCTGGGCCTGCCCGGCCGACGCCATCTACGTCGAGGGCGCCGACAACACCGACGACGCGCGCTACTCGCCCGGCGAGCGGTACGCGTCGATCTACCAGATCAACTACCTGCGCTGCATCTTCTGCGGGCTGTGCATCGAGGCCTGCCCGACGCGGTCGCTGACGATGACCAACGAGTACGAGCTGGCCGACGACAGCCGGCACGACCTCATCTTCACCAAGGAGCAGCTGCTCGCGCCGCTGCTGCCGGGCATGGAGCAGCCGCCGCACCCGATGCGGCTGGGCGACAGCGACATCGACTACTACGTCGGCACCGACCTCGTCGCGCCGCCGGTCCCGGGCGACCCGGCCATGGAGGGCCGACTCACGCCCGAGGGCGAGCGGCAGGTCGCGGCCGACGGCGACGGCGTCGCCGAGGGCGCCGGCCAGGCGGCGACCGGCGGAGGTGACCGGTGACGCCCGACCTCCTCCTCGCCGAGGTGTCGACCGGCGAGGCCGTGGCGTTCTGGGTGCTCGGCCCGCTCGCCGCGGTCGCGGCCGTGATGATGGTCGTCGCACGCAAGGCGGTCCACTCGGCGCTGTTCCTCGCCGCCGTGATGCTGTGCCTGGCCGGCCTCTACGCCGCCCAGGACGCGCCGTTCCTCGCGGTGGCCCAGGTCATCGTCTACACCGGCGCCGTCCTCATGCTGTTCCTGTTCGTGCTCATGCTCGTCGGGGTGGACTCCAGCGACTCGCTGGTCGAGACGCTGCGCGGCCAGCGCGTGGCGTCGGTGCTGGTCGGGCTCGGCTTCGCCGTGCTCGTCACGGGCGCCGTGTACCGGGCGACCTCGGAGGTCGAGGGGGTCGGTCTCGCGGAGGCGCAGCCCGACGGCAACGTGCAGGCGCTGGCGAGGCTGCTGTTCACCAAGTACGTGTTCGCCTTCGAGGCGACCGCGGCCCTGCTCATCACCGCAGCGCTCGGCGCGATGGTGCTGGCGCACAAGGAGCGGCAGGGCCCGAAGCTGTCGCAGCGGGAGATGGCCAAGCGTCGCTTCACCGAGCGCGACCCGCACCCGCTGCCCGGGCCGGGCGTGTACGCCGGTCACCACAGCAACGCCACCCCGGCGCTGCTCCCGGACGGCTCCGAGGCTCCCGGCAGCGTCAGCCCGTCGCTCGAGAAGGCGCCGCCCGGCTCCGAGGGGACGGTGATCCAGTCGTGAGCGAGAGCTACTACCTCGTCCTCGCGGCGTTCCTGTTCACCATCGGCGGCGTCGGCGTGCTCGTGCGCCGCAACGCCATCGTGGTGTTCATGTGCGTCGAGCTCATGCTCAACGCCTGCAACCTCACGCTGGTCACCTTCAGCCGCATCCAGGGCAACCTCGACGGCCAGGTCATGGCGTTCTTCGTCATGGTCGTGGCGGCGTCCGAGGTCGTCGTCGGCCTGGCGATTCTCATGGCCATCTTCCGCACCCGCAGGTCCGCGTCGGTCGACGACGTCAACCTGCTCAAGTACTAGAGGGGCTTCGTAGTGCTCCAGCTCGCCACGGAGGCGCCCGGCCAGTACGCCGCCGCCTCCGGCACCCTCGAGCTGCTCTGGCTGCTCATCGCCCTGCCCCTGCTGGGGTCCGCGGTGCTGCTCCTCGGCGGCCGCCGCACGGACGAGTGGGGCCCGTTCCTCGCGATCGGCGCCGTCCTGTCGTCCTTCCTGCTCGCCGTGCTCTCGTTCCTCGAGCTGCGCAGCCTGGAGGAGTCGGCGG
>DATMJH010000396.1:0-2117 GCA_035554015.1 Mycobacteriales bacterium | reverse complement strand
GACGCCGGAGTCGATGCTGTTCGACGCGCTGATCCCGTCGCTGGAGGAGGTCGGGGCGCGGTTCGAGCGCGGCGACTTCTTCGTGCCCGAGATGCTCGTCGCCGGCCGGGCCATGGCGGGGGCGCTGGACGTGCTTCGGCCGCTGCTCGCCGAGACCGGCGCGCAGACCGTCGGCACGTTCCTGATGAGCACGGTGAAGGGCGACGTGCACGACATCGGCAAGAACCTGGTGAACATCATGCTGGAGGGCGCCGGCTTCCACGTGATCGACCTCGGGGTGCAGGTGTCGGCGGAGAAGGTCGTCGCCGCGGTCCGCGAGCACCGGCCGGACATCGTCGGGTTCTCGGCTTTCCTCACCACGACGATGCCGATGTTCAAGGCCAACATCAACGCCCTGACGAAGGCGGGCCTGCGCGACGAGGTGATCGTCATGGTGGGCGGGGCCCCGGTCACCCAGGAGTACGCCGACGCCGTCGGTGCCGACGGTTACGCGGCCGACGCGTCCACCGCGGTGCGCCGGGCCAAGGAGCTGCTCGCCGTCCGCCGCGCGGCCGTGGGGGTATGAGGTGCACACCGTCGTCAGCTCGGCCACCCGCGAGGTGGTCATCGGTCCCGACCGGCCCTTCTGCCTGATCGGCGAGCGGCTCAACCCGACGGGCCGGAAGGTCTTCGCCGAGCAGCTGCGCCGCGGGGATCTCTCGCGCATCGCGGTCGACGTCGAGCAGCAGGTGGCCGGTGGCGCCACGATGCTCGACGTCAACATGGGCGTCCCCCTTGCCGACGAGGCCGAGCTGCTCGCCCGGGCCGTCACGATGGTCCAGGGCCTCACCGACCTGCCGCTGTGCCTGGACTCCTCGGTCGTCGAGGCGCTCGAGGCCGGGCTCGCCGTGTACCGGGGCAAGGCGCTGGTCAACTCCGTCACCGGCGAGCGCGAGCGGCTCGACGCGATCCTGCCGCTGGTCAAGCGGTACGGCGCCGCCGTCATCGCGCTGCCCAACGAGGAGGACGAGATCCCCGACGAACCGCGCAAGCGGCTGGAGATCACCCGCAAGATCCTCGACGTCGCGGTCGGCGAGTACGGCATCCCGCTCGCCGACGTCGTGATCGACCCGCTCGCCATGCCCGTCGGCGCCGACTCGACGCTGGTGCGCAAGACGCTGGAGACGATCGCGCTGATCCGCGACGAGTTCGGGCTGAACATGACCCTCGGCGCGTCCAACGTGTCGTTCGGCATGCCCGGGCGCCCGGCGCTCGGGGCGGCGTTCCTGCCCATGGCGATGACGTGCGGGCTCACCAGCGCGGTGATGGACGTCCGGACGCCGCAGCTCGTGGAGGCCGTCAAGGCGGCCGACCTGATGCTCGGCAACGACGAGTGGGGCGCGAGCTGGATCGCCGCGTACCGGGCCGCGCAGGCATCGGCGTGACGGCACTGGCCCAGCCCGCCGACCCGCCCCCGCCGGAGCGGGTGC
The DNA here is from genome assembly GCA_035554015.1 of Mycobacteriales bacterium. Taxonomy (GTDB): domain Bacteria; phylum Actinomycetota; class Actinomycetes; order Mycobacteriales; family SCTD01; genus DATLGD01. Next base: position 648 of record DATMJH010000396.1, on the reverse strand, counting down.
GGATCTCCTTCGACGTCGCGGGCGCCGGCCCGCGGGAGGTGCGGGTGCCGGCCGGGGTCACCCTGTTCGACGCGGCCAGCTGGAACGGCATCGCCGTCGACTCCACCTGCGGCGGGCACGGCACCTGCCGCCGCTGCCGGGTGCGCGTCGACGGGCCGTCCCCGGTCTCCCGTCTCGACCCGCGGGCCTTCACCCCCGACGAGCTGCGCGCCGGCTGGCGGCTCGCGTGCGTCGCCCCGGCCCAGCGCGACGTCCGGGTCGAGGTGCCGCCGCTGGTCACCCGGCCCAAGGCCGCCACGGTCGGCGTCGGCCGGCAGGTGATCCTGCGCCCCGCCGTGCAGAAGCGCCACGTCGAGCTCGCCGAACCGTCGCTCGCCGACCAGCGCACGGATCTGGAGCGCCTGCTCGACGCGCTCGACGACCTCGACCTGCGGGTCGACCTGGCCGCGCTGCGCGCGCTGCCGCGCGCGCTGCGTCCCTCCCCACCCGGCCCGGCGGACCTGCGGGTCACCGCGGTGGTGGTCGACGACGTTCTGGTCGACGTCGAGCCCGGCGACACCACCGCCCGTCGGTTCGGCATCGCGTTCGACCTCGGCACCACCACGGTCGTCGCCACCCTGCTCGACCTGGCGACCGGGACCCCGGTGG
>DATMJH010000395.1:0-3143 GCA_035554015.1 Mycobacteriales bacterium | reverse complement strand
CCTAGTACTCCAGCCGTAGTTCGTGATCTTCCGCGTGTCGCTGCCTGGAACGGCACGGCCACCGCTTGATCATCCTCGGTTGTGTCGACTCCGGATGATCTTGCGGTGGCCGCTGCTCACAACATAGAGCCTGGCGCGTGGCGCGAGGGCTTCGATGAGCTGATGGGCCGTGTCGCGGGCCGGTTCTCGCGCGTCGAGCCGCGTCGTCGGGCCGGAGCGTTCCTGCTGGGGCTGCTGGCCGGGCTGCCGCGGGTGAACTGCTGGACCGTCGCAGAGCATGCCGGCGAGTCGACACCGGACGGCATGCAGCACCTGCTGGCCCGGGCGAGCTGGGACGAAGGCGGTGTCCGCGACGACCTGCGCGACTACGTCGTGGACCACCTTGGTGACCTGGACGCGGTGCTGGTCGTCGATGAGACCGGCGATGTCAAGAAGGGCAGTGCCACCGTCGGGGTGCAGCGGCAGTACACCGGCACCGCCGGCCGGATCGAGAACGCCCAGGTCGGGGTGTACCTGGTCTACGCCGGCCAGCATGGGCACGCGTTCATCGACCGAGCCCTGTACTTGCCGAAGTCCTGGACCGGCGACCCCGACCGCATGGCCGAGGCCGGCGTCCCCGCCACCGTGGAGTTCGCCACCAAACCCGCCCTGGCCCGCACGATGATCACCCGTGCGCTGGACGCTGGCGTTCCGGCACGTTGGGTCGCCGGCGATGAGGTCTACGGCGCCGACCCGCAGCTACGAGAATGCCTGCAGCAGCGCGGGATCGGCTACGTGCTGGCAGTCGCCAGCAACCACCGGGTGACCACCTCGACCGGGACCGCGACGGCAACCGCACTCGCCACCGAGCTGCCCAGCCGGGCCTGGCACCTGCGCAGCTGCGGCGCTGGTGCCAAAGGCCACCGCCGCTACCTGTGGGCCTGGACCGAGATCGACGTGGACGACGCGTCGGGCTGTCACTGGTTGCTGATCCGCCGCAACCCCCGCACCGGTGAACTGGCGTACTACCGCGCGTACTCGCCGCGTCCGGTCACCCTGGCCGTGCTGGCCACAGTCAGCGGACGGCGCTGGACCATCGAGGAGTCCTTCCAAACCGGCAAGGAACTCACCGGCCTGGACGAGCACCAAGTCAGGCGCTGGACCTCCTGGCACCGCTGGACGGTGCTGGCCATGCTCGCCCACGCCTTCCTCGCCGTCACCGCAGCTCGCGAACGCACCCGAGCGGCACCGACACCTGGACTCATCGCGCTCACCCTCAACGAGATCCGACGGCTGCTCACCCGGCTTCTCGCCCACCCAGCCCAGAACCTCACCCACCTGCTGCAATGGTCACTCTGGCGACGACGACATCAAGCCGTCGCACGAGACTGCCACTACCGCCGCCGCGAACGATCGCCATGATCACAATCTACGGCTGGAGTACTAGATGACCACTGGGCCGTCACCGAAGTTCCACGGGACTCGGGACATCCTCCCGCTCGCGCTCGCCCGGGCGCAGCGCGCCCAGACCGCCCGCCAGTTGCTGGAGGGCACCGACCTGTCCGTCGCCGACGTCGCACTGGCGGCCGGGTTCGGCAGTGTCCGGCAGTTCAACGACACGGTGCGCGCGGTGTTCGGGTGCACGCCGTCCGCGCTGCGTCACCACCGGCCGGCCGCGGCCCGGGCCAGCGTGGTGCTGCGGCTGCCGTTCCGAGCCCCGCTGCACCCGGACAACCTGTTCGGCCACCTCGCGGCGACCGCCGTTCCCGGCGTCGAGGAGTGGCACCACGGCGCCTACAGGCGCACGCTGCGCCTGGAGCACGGCAGCGGCGTCGTCGCGCTGACCCCGGGCGCCCACGCCGTCGTGGCCCGGCTGGCGCTGCAGGACCTGCGCGACCTGACGCAGGCCGTCGCGCGGTGCCGACGGCTGCTCGACCTCGACGCCGACCCGCTCGCGGTCGACGCCGCGCTCTCGACCGACCGGCTGCTCGCCCCGCTCGTCGCGGCGGCGCCCGGCCGGCGGGTGCCGCGCACGGTCGACGAGCCCGAGCTGGCGCTGCGGGCGGTGCTCGGCCAGCAGGTCAGCACGGCGGCCGCGCGCACGCACGCCGCGCGCCTGGTGAGCGCGCTCGGCGAGCCCGTCGACGACCCCGCCGGCGGGCTCACGCACCTGTTCCCGGCACCGGCCGCCGTCGCGGGCGCGGATCCCGCGCTGCTCGCCCTGCCGCGCAGCCGCCGCGAGACGGTGCTGCGGCTGGCCGACGCGCTGGCCGCGGGCCGGGTCGAGCTCGGCCCCGGCGCCGACCGCACCGCGGCCCGCGCCCAGCTGCACGCGCTGCCGGGCGTCGGGCCGTGGACGGTCGAGACCGTCGCGATGCGCGCGCTGGGCGACCCCGACGCGTTCCTGCCGACCGACCTCGGCGTCGTGCTGGCCGCGCGCCGGCTCGGGATCTCCAACGTCGCAGCGCGTTCGGCGGCGTGGGCGCCCTGGCGCGCCTACGCCGTCGAGCACCTGTGGGCCACCGGCGACCACGCCGTCAACCGCATGCCCGAGGAGGCAGCATGACGACCCTGACGCGCACCCACGCGGTCTGGGACAGCCCGCTGGGGCCCGTGGTCGCCACCGCCGACGACGGCGCGGTGGTGCGCCTCGGCGTGCGGGTCGAGCCGCGGCCCGACGACGGCGAGCGCGACGACGCCGCGCTGCCTGCACTGCGGGAGCAGCTCGAGGCGTACTGGTGCCACCAGCTGACCGACGTCGACGTGCCGCTGCAGCCCGCCGGGACGCCGTTCCAGCAACGGGTCTGGGCCGCGCTGCGCACCATCCCGTACGGCACGACGTGGAGCTACCGCGAGCTGGCCGAGCAGATCGGGGCGCCGACCGCCGTGCGCGCCGTCGGCGCGGCCAACGGGCGCAACCCGGTCTGGCTGGTGATCCCGTGCCACCGCGTCATCGGCAGCAACGGCGCGCTCACCGGCTACGCCGGCGGCCTCGACGTCAAGCGCTGGTTGCTCGACCACGAGCGTGCGGGGCTCTGGCGCTGAGCCCCGCGAGCGCCTCGAGCTCAGCCGCCACCTTCCGTCGGAAGCATGAAGTCATACGGGCAGTTCTGCGGCCTGGCGCGAGCGCTCGACGTCGTCGGCGACCGCTGGACGCTGCTCGT